>NZ_JAAHHM010000028.1:0-76952 GCF_010692445.1 Moorena sp. SIO3E8
GGAGACATAGCAGTTTTTACATTGGTTTATATGGTCAAACCTGGGTAAAGTTTAAGGATTGTTGTCTAGAATTAGTAACCGAATTAATGAGACTCAATCCTAATAAACGAAAGTATTATCAACGAGGGATAAGGGCTAGGTTGCTTATAGAATCTGCATTTTAGCTTATTTCGTCGCCCCCTCAGGGTAATTCATCACTATCCTTTCATCAAACACTTATTATTTTGGGCGTTGCTGAATTGAAGTATGAATGGGCGATCGTTTGGTTTTGGTAAAGCCCCCTAAATCCCCCAACTTTGGGGGACTTTTAGAGTTTTGTTCCCCCCAAAATTGGGGGGCTAGGGGGGCACAATCATACCCAGAATCACCAACGCCTTATTTTGCTTGGATAGAACTTATCCAATCTGATCTATTTTTGGGCACAATGTCTTGATGCAATAAGTAGTCGGACAAAATTAAAATTAACTGTTGAAATAGGGAGCAGGGAGCAGGGAGCAGGGAACAGAGGGATTTTTATAAATTTACACAACTTAATAAAGCTAGGTTTATTTTTATCCAGCTACTTAGCCAGTGGGTAATTGCTATGTTAAAATATCATTCCAATAGCTGGTAAGTGAGGAGTGTGGCTATTGCAACAACTATTACGTATCTCTAGAGTAATTGATAGCTTCAACGAGAGAATCGGTCGCTTAACCTACTGGATTTTGCCACTGATGATCATGATTGGTGTGTGGAATGTAGTTGGTCGCTACTTGGGACGTTTTATAGGAGAAAATTTAAGTTCTAATGGGTTTATCGAAACTCAGTGGTACTTATTTGACTTAGTATTCCTGTTGGGGGCGGCTTACACTCTTAAGCATAATGGCCATGTGCGAGTGGATGTTTTTTATAAGAGTTTGAAGCCAAAGGCTCAAGCGATCGCTAATTTAATTGGGACATTATTGTTCTTAATTCCCTTCTGCATCATGGTAATTTATTTTTCTTGGGGAGCAATTGTTAATTCCTGGACGATTCAAGAGATGTCCCCAGATCCAGGAGGGTTACCCCGTTATCCAATTAAATCCATGATTATTGTCAGCTTTGGGTTGCTGATTCTTCAAGGAATCTCAGAAGCCATCAAAAACTGGGCAATTTTTGCTGGATATTTGGCACCCCAGGAGGAGGAATAAAACCATGGGTTATGACTGGTTAGGTCCAGCCATGTTTGGCGGTGCCTTAGTATTACTTTCCATCGGCTACCCGGTAGCCTTCTCCCTAGGTGGGGTGGCAATTTTGTTTGCCATCATAGGAGTGAGTTTGGGTATCTTTGACCCGATTTTCATGACCGCTATCCCCCAGCGGATTTTCGGTATCATGGGCAACTACACTCTCCTAGCCGTGCCCTACTTTATTTTTATGGGTTCGATGCTAGAAAAATCTGGCATTGCTGAGCAGCTGTTGGAAACCATGGGAATTCTGTTTGGACGGCTGCGAGGGGGATTGGCCTTAGCGGTGGTGATTGTGGGTGCGTTGCTGGCCGCATCTACTGGAGTCGTTGCCGCAACAGTAGTGGCAATGGGACTGATTTCCCTACCAATTATGTTGCGCTACGGTTATAACAAAGAACTAGCCACTGGGGTAATCGTGGCATCGGGTACATTAGGACAGATTATCCCACCGAGTGTCGTACTAGTGGTATTGGCAGATCAGTTAGGAATATCCGTAGGAGACCTGTTTATCGGTTCCGTGATTCCTGGCTTAATGATGGCTGGGGCGTTTGCCATTCATGTGATCATTGTAGCATGGCTCAAGCCAGATGCAGCACCAGCTTTACCACTAGAAGTCCGAAATATCAGTGGGAAAGCCTTGGGAAAGCGGGTAATCCAATCAATGGTACCACCATTATTGTTAATTCTATTAGTATTGGGCAGTATCTTTTTTGGGATTGCCACTCCAACGGAAGCAGGGGCTGTGGGTTGCCTGGGCGCAATAGTATTAGCTGGTGTGAATGGTCAGTTGAATTTGCCATCCCTGCGACAGAGCTCTGATGCGACGATGCGGATTACCAGCATGGTGATTTTTATATTGCTGGGTTCAACAGCATTTAGTTTAGTGTTTCGTGGCTTGAATGGCGATCGCGTCATGGAAGCGATGCTGTTAAACCTTCCCGGCGGTTACATTGGCTTCCTAGTAGTCAGTATGTTAACTATTTTCCTACTAGGCTTCTTTATAGACTTTTTTGAGATTGCCTTTATTGTAGTACCGCTGTTTGCTCCAGTCGCCCAACAGCTTAACCTTGACTTGGTCTGGTACGGGGTAATTATCGGAGCCAATCTCCAAGCCTCATTTCTGACACCACCCTTTGGCTTTGCTCTGTTTTATTTACGGGGTGTGGCTCCACCAGAAGTGAAAACCATGGAAATTTACCGAGGTGCGATTCCCTTTATCCTGTTGCAACTGCTGGTGTTAGTGTTAATTATTGCCTTTCCTGGTATAGTCAGCTTCTTGCCATCATTGAGTACTTGATTTGACAATCTAGGTTAATGGGAGTCGGGAGTCGGGAGTCGGGAGTCGGGAGTGGAACAGGCATCTTGCCTGTTAGAATTCCCAGTTCATGTATGGTGGGCAGTGCAGCAGACAGATCATGAAGCTTGCAAACCGCGTTGGTAGGCACTGCCCACCCTACGATTAATGACTTAACAATGTGGGTTAATGGGAGTCGGGAGTCGGGAGTGGAACAGGCATCTTGCCTGTTACAATTCCCAGTTCATGTATGGTGGGCAGTGCAGCAGACAGATCATGAAGCTTGCAAACCGCGTTGGTAGGCACTGCAAGGGCTGTTGAGTTTGAATCCCTTATGCAGATAAAAGTTCATGCAGTTTCTATGTCAATTTTTGTAGCCTGAAAAATAGCCCGACGCAAGGCCCACGGGAGATTCTCCAAAGTGCTGTCGATACCAATGTTGGACATCACAG
Source organism: Moorena sp. SIO3E8 (assembly GCF_010692445.1). NCBI lineage: Bacteria > Bacillati > Cyanobacteriota > Cyanophyceae > Coleofasciculales > Coleofasciculaceae > Moorena > Moorena sp. SIO3E8. Next base: position 2,955 of record NZ_JAAHHM010000028.1, read on the forward strand.
AAGGAAACTGTTTCCATGGCAGCTTTAACAAGTTCAGAGGTCAACTGGGTGGTGAGCAGAGGCAGTGTCAAGAGTAAATGCCCCATATGCTTGAGGGATGACCTTTGGGAAAACAGTTTATATTTACCAAAGAGGGACTCGATGATATCACGGATAGGCAAGTAGGGGCTGTTTTGGAGGCAATGCTGTGGTTTCATGGTCAATATAGGCAATTAACGTAGGCGATAAGTCCTCTAACCGTTTCGATCAGGTTAAATCAGCTGTTTGTTTGATAAAGTCTGTTTTCGAGTGTTGGTTAAACCCTTGATGGCTTTTGCTGGTATTGAAGGGTGCGCACTAAGAAAAGCATCTGGTTGAAGGGTTCGAGGGCCTCCTGATAGTCCGACACCCAACCCAATTTTTCCGGAAAGTACCGTCTACCGAGGTCAGCGGTTTGGCAAATTAAGGAACCAACTTCAAAGAAAACTGCCTCTGAAAGACACCCTTTGAGGGCTTCAATAAAGGCTTTCTGGTCAGGAAATGGCTTTTGTTTAAGGGGTTTTAAGGCCCCATTGACCTCAGCAGTTAACTGCTCACTCAAGGTTTTTAAGGCACTCGGATCGCGCGCAGTAGCCGGGATTGACCCTTGAGAAATCCTGCTGCTTCTGATCGGCCAATACGAGGCCCGGCCCACTCCAATAAGGTGTCAATATTGAAGTATCGAGCTTTGGCTCGTTGTGCGGGTGGTCTTAAAAAAGATAATGGACTCTGCTGCAACTGTTGACGGCTGCGGGTACACCGACTGACAAAGCGTTGATAGATTGGATCGAGCTCTAACTCACCTTTGAGTAATCGGGCACTTTGATGGGTGACATCATAGGTCACCTGCACAGAAGGATGAGCTTGATGGTACAACCGAATGCCCTTATAGAGATCACTGCCTTGGTCCCAGACAAGCTGTAAGGGAACCCCGACCTGGTCACCAACCGCTTCGAGGATTGGGTAGATCAAGTCTCCGAAGAGTGCTCTTCATGACCTTTAACGCTAGTAATGACAAGTCCTGATAGCACAATTTCCCAGATGATTGCTCCACGATGTTCTTCCACCGGGCTTGGCTGATTCCTAACACTACTAAGCATTTGTGAGCCCCTAATTCCAGGGTCAGATCGGCAATGCACACGCCAGTCGTGACGGTACTCGCCCCGGACGCTGTAGCAAGTATAGTCCCATCCGCAATACCCATTGCCGAATACTACTATAACTCGGGTTATACTTGACCGATGAACCGACTCAATAGGGCCAAATTTTTCGAGGCTCCCCGGAAACTGCTTAAACTTTCAACCACTTTCGAGATGGCTAAGCTAATCGTCAATGCTCCATAATGGTGGCTGGCTAACAGAGTGCTTTGGGTTTCAACAATCCCAACGGTGGCAGAGCCGCCTACGGACGGGGGGGGACTGCTGTCTGATCAGACAGGGGGCTAACCGATGGGGATGAGCTCTGTTGACGATACGCTCGCACCTCCTTTTCCGCTATCTGGGCTCGTCGAAACCACAGGGCTCGACTTTTCTCGCTTGTCCGGGATCCGGATTTCTTGTGCTCGCAATTTCTTTTGCTTCTCACTCGCTCTTTGCTTCCAACGATCACGGCTTTGCTTAAATAAATTGGCCAGACGCTCAATTGAGCTAAAGTCTCCTTGTATCATGGGCAGATCCTGGCAACCTGGTCACACAGATTATGCATGAACTCATACCATCAATCAAGTCCTAGAGTGAACAGCCTAGGCACTGCCTACCCTAGGATTAATGACAATGGTGCTCATGCATAGAATCTTGTGGTCGTCGGTAGTAATATTGACTAATGTAAAGGAAAATTAACTTAATTTAAACCAATACTGTGAAATCCAATCTATCACTGCCCCATCACAACACCTTCAAAGGGTCCCAGTTACCGACTATAGTCACAGATAGCCTCACGGTTTTGTGGGGGGACTGGCTAAAGTTACGGGTGCGAGCGACCCAAGTCGTTGCTAGTGGGCTAATCTCCCCAGTGATCTACATATTGGCATTTGGTCTGGGTCTAGGGAGTACCTTAGATCGGACAATGACTCCCCCAGTTGGTGAATCCTATTTAGAATTTATTCTGCCAGGAATGGTGGCGCTGTCGTCTATGACCATTAGCTTTGCTGGCACTACCTTTTCCATTTGCGGTGATCGGCTATACACGAAAACCTTTGAGGAAACCTTGTTGATGCCAGTGCATCCCTTAGCCTTGCATGTCGGCAAAATGATGGCGGGGATTTTGCGGGGATTAATGACATCTGCTTCAGTGATTTTGGTAGCAGTGCTGTTTACTGGAAAAGTATGGAGTTTTCTCAATCCCTTATTTTTCTTGTTGCTAGTGCTTAATTGTGCTGTGTTTGCCGGTTTAGGGGTGATAGTAGGATTAAATGTCAAATCCTTGGAAATGGTTGGTCTTTTCAACAACTTCTTAATTGTTCCGATGTCCTTCCTAGGTGGGACATTTTTTGACCCAGGGACCTTACCTACAGCCCTAAAAGTTATTGTCTATCTATTGCCTCTAAGTTATACCAGCACTGGACTCCGGGCTGCTGCTTACTTACCCCTGTCCGAGTTTCCCTGGTATGCGATACCGATTCTGCTGGGGTTTGCGATCGCACTTTCTCTATTTGGTGCTCACCAATTTGCTCACCAGCAAGACTGATTAGGCATACTTACCCTGAACAGCTTAACCACCATTAACCTAATACTTAACACCTGAATAACGGGCTGAGTGTAATGGCAATGTGACCGTAAAAGCTGTACCAACTCCCACTTCACTCTCTACACAAATCTCACCACCGTGTAGGTTAACACATTTTTTGACAATTGCTAATCCTAGTCCGGTACCAGAGATAGTACCAACATTACTACTGCGCTGGAAAGCCTCAAATAAGCGTTTTTGGTCTTCTGGGGGGATGCCAATTCCGGAATCTTGGATCCGGAACATAGTACTATGATCACTCATGATCAGATCAAATTGGATATCACCCCCATCCGGTGAATACTTAATCCCATTGGAGAGCAAATTAGACAGAATTTGCCGCAAAAGTTTTTCATCTAGATAAGCTTTGTCAAACCAACCCTGACTAATACAGCAGGAGGTTTCCTTGGTATTATCCATACAGTTAAAGTTAATAGTCAACCCAGGCTTAGCTGTTAGTTTAAATTCTTCCACAATTTCCTGACAGAATGCTAACAAATCCATAGGTAATGGTTTTAATTCCAATTTTCCTGCCTCAGCTTTACTGAATAGCAGTACATCACTCACTAACTTAGTCAGATGTTTAACCGTCGTTTGAATCCGTTTAAAATGACGTTGCTTTTTTTCGTCAGACCATTTATGACTATAATGTTCTAATAATTCTGCGGAAGATAGGATGGTGGCTAGTGGGGTGCGATATTCATGAGAAACGACAGAAACAATCCGAGATTTGAGGTCATTAAGTTCTTTTTCTTTATTCAACGCCTGACGAAGTTCTTCTTCCAAGCACTTCCGACTGACAATTTCCTGTTGCAGGTACTGATTTTTTTTCCTTAATTCATCGGTTTGTTCCGCAACGCGATGCTCTAATTCCTCATTGAGTCGTTGCAATTGCTCCTCACTTTGTCGAAGCTGCTTCATAGTATTGGCTCGCTCAATGGCATAGCGAATTGTGCGAATCAGCAATTCACTATCAATTTTGCCCTTGACTAAATAATCTTGTGCTCCTTTTCGTAATGCTTCTAGGGCGGTCACTCTATCATTTAGACCCGTTAACACCACAATGGGTAAATCCGGTACTACCTCGTGGGTTTTTGTTACCGTAATCAATCCCTGTTTATCCGGTAACGATAGGTCTAACAAGACTATATCAAAATGATGTTTACTGAGGGAATCAATAGCATCTTGTAACTTTTCTACCTGCACCAGTGACCACTGAATCTCTTGGGCATCAGTTAAAATGATTTGGAGAAGATCCGCATCAGCTGGGTTATCTTCTACTAGCAAGATTTTTAGGGAATGGGTGTCCATATTTATTGATATGATGGCAGTCTAACAAGGTTTAACCAAAATTCTTCAATCAGCTTTACCATCGACATAAAACTTTCCAAATCAATGGGTTTACAAATGTAGCAGTTAGCTTTTAGTCTGTAAGTATTGATAATATCTTGCTGAGAGTCAGATGTGGTTAATATAATAATTGGTATTGTACTTATCTTGGGGTCTTCCTTTATTTCTTGGAGAACCTGGCGACCATCTTTTTTAGGTAAATTGAGATCCAGAACAATTAAAGCTGGACGTGGGGCTTCCTGATATTTGCCCTGCTTACGGAGGAATGCGATCGCCTTAGCACCATCATCAACCCAATGAAAGTTACTGGATAGCTTGCTATCACATAAGGCCTCTAAAATGAGTTCGGCATCACTCGACGAATCTTCTACCAGCAGAATATCAATTGGTTGAGTATTTGTCATAATGTTCATGATGCCAGTTACTGAAATTTCTAGATAATGTTTAACTCATGATCAGGCTGTGGTATTGAGAAGTAAAATGTTGTGCCTACTCCTAGCTCTGACTCTACCCAAATTTTTCCCCCATGACGCTCTACAATCTTCTTACAAACTGCTAGACCAATGCCTGTGCCGGGATACTCACGGCGGGTATGCAAGCGCTGGAAAATAGTAAAGATGCGCTCAAAGTACTCAGGCTCAATACCAATACCATTATCACGAACTGAAAAGATCCATTCCTTACCCTTCAGTTCCGCTGAAATATGGACTCTGGGTAGCTCTTGGCTGCGAAACTTAATAGCATTACCGATGAGATTTTGCAGAAGTTGACTCAGTTGTATATCATCCCCCATAACTACAGGTAAGGAGTCATGGGTAACTATGGCATCGCTCTCGATAATCGCCACATTTAAATTGTCTAAAACCCGATTCAGTACTACCTCGCAGTCAGTAACTGCTAATTGTTTACCATGGGTTCCCACCCGAGAAAAACTTAGCAGATCCTGGATTAACTGCTGCATGTTAGTAGCGCCATCTACGATGTAATGAATATACTTATCCGCTTGAGCATCCAGGTTACTCTGGTATTTTTTAGCTAAGAGTTGGGTGTAGCTACTAATGGCTCGCAGTGGTTCTTGTAAATCATGGGAAGCCACGTAGGCAAACTGTTCTAATTCACGGTTAGATCGGGATAAATCTTGATTAAGTCGTTTGAGGGACTCTTGAGCTTCCTTACGCTCTGTAATCACCTCAGTACTCATAATGATACCGCTAATTTTCCCAGCAATGTCAACCCAAGGACCGATTTCCCACTTCAGCCACTGTTGTTCACCATTAGCGCGAATAAACAAATCTTCTTCACACTCTGCTGAATAACCCTCTAAGCACCATTGGTGTATTTTCTTCCAACGCTCAGGAGTTTCTGGAAATACGTCGTAGTAGCTTTTGCCAATGATGTTGTCATCAGAGATGTTGTACTCTGAGTACCAGTGGCGACTAACAAACTGGTACCTCATCTGCTGATCGAACATGGCAATAGCTGCGGGTACATATTCCAAAAATAGGTTGAGCAGCTCTAGGTTGTTGCCTAATTCCGACTCAACCTGGCGGCGCTCTCTGATTTCAGCTTTTAAGACTTCATTAGCTGCTGCTAGTTGCTTTGTCCGTTCTGATACTCGTTTTTCTAACTCTTCATAGGCTTGGCTGAGGACATCGTCCTCTAGCTTGCGCTTCGTGATATCCTCTACCACGGACACCACTCCGATGATGGTGCCATCAGATTCAATTAAGGGAGCATTGTGCCACTGGCAAAATATACTACTGCCATCTTGTGGATGGTAGTTTTCCGTAATGCAGTTGCTACACTGAAAATTCAAACAGTCTTGCAGAACTCGCTGGAACTGCTCTACGGAAGATTGCGGCTTCATCAATTCATGGGCACGATGCCCAAAGGCTTCCATCTTCTTATAGCCAAAAATTTTTTCGGCTACATGGTTCCACTGCATCACTTCACCATCCAGGCTCCACTCAATGAAACCAAGGGGAGTTTGCTCTACCAGGAGGGACAAGGTTTGTTGGGATCTCAGTAGTTCTTCTAGGGTTTGCTTACGTTCAGCAATTTCCTTTTCCAGAGCTGTGTTAGTCGCTTCCAGTGCAGCTCTACTGGAGAATGCTAAGACTTTTGGCATCACTACTACTAGTGCGATCGCGCTAGACAGAGAAAGTATGGCACTAGTGCCTTTGACTAAACCAGAGAGCCAATAATCGGGATGCCAAATTGTCCAGACTTCCAGCAAGTGACTGGTGCCACAGCACAAAACCAAGGCACTAAATAGTAATAAAATCTTCAGTAATGGCAGATCTTGGTGTTGAGACCAAACATAGATCAGCAACAGCAGAATAGAGTAATAGGATAGAGCAATTAGTAAATCCGATCCAGCATGAAGTCCAACTAATTCAGGCTTCCAGACATAGCAATGCTCGTGGAATATATAATGACCGGAGAACATCTCTTGTAAGGTTTTGAGCATATGCCGTTGGTCAATTGGGCAAGAATTTCCAGCAGCACCGATGGTAACAGCAATGGTCAGATTAACCATCTTGGTTTCGTACCAAGTAGCAGATCTCCAACTTATCCGTTGGAGTTAATTCCCTTGTGAAGTGGAACTGGGTATCGAGAAGGTAATCACCTCCCATGACAGTAAGACACACTTGGTTCTTCTATTCTTAACGTTTTGATCAGCGACTGTAAATCTGTGAAATTACGGAATTTAAAATTACCCCACAACAATTCTTTGCCCAGAGAACTTTAAATCCCAATTTGGGAATTAGACAGCTCGATTTCTCTTTCTATCCAAAGATTGCAGCATCACCTGCCAGCATACCTGGCTGAAATAGAGAGTGATGTTCATAATACCCAATAACCGAGTGGCATCTTCTAGCATGGCTCTGGTTCCTTGTCCTGACAAATGGGAGAAGTCTACCAAACCAGATATTACAAATAAAATTGCCGCAATCATCAGCAGTATATATGGTGTAGCTCGAATTATCCTCCAAAAAGCTAATCCATACAGGATGGCACCTATGCCATACATAAAATACACCGGCGCTTTGGAAATCCCTTGCTTTGCTAGTATTAAATTAATCCTGAAGACATCATCAGTTAATAAGATTCCAATGCCAAGGGCAGAGTATAAAATAAATCGATTTATTCGTTGATTCGGCTGAATTTTGTTTAGCAAAAACCAGCACCATAAACAAATTGTTACTACTACGCACCACATTAATTCAGACAAAGCTGATAACGTGCCGATGTAGGGGCGATTTATAAGAAAAGGATCATCAAAAAGTCCTACGACTATATAACCCCTGTCCTGAATCTTGACATAAATACTTAAAATTAAAAATAGTATAATAATTAAGCTGTTATACCAAAGAATATAATGATCGTGGCGCAGCTGCTTGAGAAGGATTTTCAGCATCGAGGTGAAACAGGTAAATAAGCAATTGTTTGTTGGGCTATATACTTAAGCTAACACAGGAGCTCATGGTAATCGGTCATTGCTCGGTAGTAGTGAGGAAAAATTACTGATTACTAATTACCCATTAAGGTAAATCTAAGATAAAGCCCTGCTTGAAGCTAGTAGCCTGGTTTTATTCTGTTAAATTAGTCTTGGGTTTTGCTTGTAAATCCGCAATTTTTTCTAAAAACTCTCTGATTTCAAGATCTGGGTGAGGTACCTCCTCCTAGGTTAATTGGAATAGGGAGTCGGGAGTCGGGAGTCGGGAATCGGGAGTCGGGAGCGGTGCGACCCGTGGCGAATTTAATTCGCCTACGGAAAGCGCACCGAGGGAGTCGGGTCGAAAATTATACTTATATCACCATCTGACCATTTGACCCATCTATCTTTTAGGAGAAGAAAACAGCTATACCTCTGTTCCCCTGAAGCTTTGTCTGTTCCAATTCTTAAGAAACGAGCCATTCTATCTAGCCCTAAGCTATGAAAATGATTTACACTGCTGTGGATGTGATTATAGATTTGAGTGATTGCCTATGCTCTATACTCAAGAGTACATAAGGGAAACTGAAGCAACCCGTGTGCGGGTACTCAGTGAAGCACTACCCTACATCCAAAAGTTTGCTGGTCGCACAGTCGTGGTTAAGTATGGTGGTGCGGCCATGAAAGACAGCAATCTCAAAGACCAGGTAATCCGGGATATAGTCTTCTTAGCTTCTGTGGGTGTACGACCAGTAGTTATTCACGGTGGTGGTCCAGAAATCAATAGCTGGCTGGGGAAATTAGGGATTGAGCCACAATTTAAGAATGGTCTGCGGGTGACCGATGCTGCCACGATGGATGTAGTGGAGATGGTGCTGGTGGGTCGGGTGAATAAAGAGTTGGTCTCTGGGATTAACTACGCCGGTGGTAATGCTGTCGGGCTGTGTGGCAAAGATGGTAACTTATTCGTAGCACGCCCACAAGGTCAAGAGGGTATTGGCTTTGTTGGGGAAGTGAGCAGTGTGGATGTGGGGCTATTAGAGTCTTTGGTCAATAGTGGCTACATTCCAGTAGTGTCTAGTGTGGCGGCTGATGATACTGGCCAAGCTTACAATATCAACGCTGACACGGTTGCCGGTGCGATCGCAGCTGCTTTAGAAGCAGAAAAGCTGATCTTGCTGACTGATACCCCTGGGGTTTTGAAGGATCCTAAAGACCCATCTAGCCTGATTGCTCACCTAGATATTCAACAATCACGGGAGTTGATTGACAGTGGGGTAGTGTCTGGTGGGATGATTCCTAAGGTAAACTGCTGTGTGCGATCGCTTGCTCAAGGGGTACGTGCGGCTCATATTATTGATGGTCGCATTCCCCATGCCCTGCTCCTGGAAATCTTCACCGATGAAGGAATCGGTTCGATGATTGTGGCATCGGAATTTAGCAACTAAGGACAAATCGCAAATGGCAACTAGGAAATTGTTAATTGAGGCTCTTCCGTACTTGTTATGCTAAATAAACACTTTTGCAAAGGGAGCAGGGAGCAGGGACTGAGGCCGTTGGCCACGCTACGCGAACGGAGCAGGGAGCAGGGAGTAGTCGGAAGAGGCGGTATTCAGAAAATTTTGCTAGTTAAATAGCCTCAGAACCCCTGTAAAGTAAGCTTTATAAGCTTTTTAACTGTACATTTAGCATCAAAGGTACTGAAGAACCTTAATTGAAAATGGAAATTAATAATTAATTCTTTAATTATTAACAATTAATAGAGAGTTTATCGTAGCTATGAGGTACGAATTATTTTTTACCTCTTCTCTCTTCCGACTTCGCTATTCCCTACTCCCTGCTCCCTGCTCCCTGCTCCCTAAAAACTGTAAATTTGTACCTCACAATTTGTTGAATTGCTATAATTAAAGAATGACTAATGGCTAATGAAAAATTTTACCTTGAGTACCAGTCAGGAAAAGCCGCATTTGAACGAGGAGAATATCGTGCTTCTATAGAGCATTTGACCACAGCCAGAAATCTGGTAAATCTATCCTCTGGGCTCGGGGGAGAGGTGCAAATGTGGTTGGTGATGGCTTATGAGGCAGCTGGGCAAAAAGCGGAAGCGATCGCACTTTGCCAACAGTTGACTAGCCATCCTGACCTAGATACCTCCAAACAAGGTAAAGATTTACTCTATATTCTGCAAGCTCCTCAGCTGACTAGACCAGCAGAATGGATGACCAACATTCCTGACTTAGGTGCGATCGCAGAAAGTGACGACCGGGAGAGTTATGTGTATAAGTCTTTTAGCGATCGCAAGCAGCCTAACCTAGGATTGGTACCAGAACCCCTAGATCCTGCTGAGATTAACACTAAGGATAATCAATTCGTCTGGCTAGCTGTTGGTTTGGTGAGTTTAACCCTGGGTGGATTGATTTGGTTTGGGCTTTGATATCACTAGCTAAGCTGTTCAGCATTTAGATTGGGATACCTAAATTGCTCAAAGGGAACAGGGAACTGGGAAAAACCAATTTAAATGCGCATCAGCTTAGCAGAGACTGTTTCTTGAACTTTGCTTAAATCCAAGGGTTGGGTGGGTCGCACCGCTCCCGATTCCCGACTCCCGACTCCCGACTCCCGACTCCCGACTCCCGACTCCCTCAAACCCACTTCTAGTAAGCCCCTCACGGAATTAAAAACTGCTAGAGTCAGTTAATTAACTATCTGGGGCGGTTTTTTTATCTGTCACTTTGCTAGAAAAAATACCTTTCTTGCTGATACTTTTCCAATACATTACTATACCTGTAACTAACATAAAAATTAATCCTAAACCATTTAAAAGTACATAAATCGGCCTCAGTTGATCACCAAGATATTCTCCTTCGTGAATCGCCATTAAAAAGTGGGTTTGATCTTTAGAAAGCCCAAACCAGGCTCTCCCTAATCTATAGGCTATGCCGGTGATTGCTGTGATCATGAAAGGCAGTACGATGATTGGAGCTAAAGTACTATGCAGTTTACGTAAAGTAGGCTTATTCATAGGATTTGGGCTGGTTTATGAGATTCTATAACATGATTACAACATGCTATTGTATTGGTTTTAGGTTATATATGTAACAAATCGACCTATTGTTTCATAAATCCCTAAGGACACTAAGAAAAAAAGGAGAAGGGTTGGTGAAGTTAAATTTTGTGAGTTTAAGGCAGTTGGTTAGTGGAACTCTGAGGCATTTACGGGTTCTGGGGGTGATTGTGCTGGCATCAGTGCTACTGTCTGGTTGTGTCAACTATGATCTTGGGGTCAGGTTTGACGGTGAACACCATGGCAAGATTGTCCAGCAGATCAAGCTTGGAGAACAGCTGACAAAGTTGAGCGATGCTGAGGCGACCAAATGGCTCAGAAGTCTCGAAAGTCGGGCAAAGCAGCTTCAGGGCAAAACCCAGCGCCTCTCAGACCGAGAAATTGCGATCGCAATTCCCTTTAACAACGGTAAGGAATTAGTATCCAAGTTTGAGCAGTTTTTTAACCCAGTTGGTCACCCAGAAGATGCCCCATTAGCACCAGACAGTGATAGTAACCCAAGTTTTAACTCTAATTTACGCCTAGATCAAAACAACTTTTTTGTGGTGCAACGAAATCACTTAAGCTATGACCTGGATTTGCGCAGCCTAGGGGTAATCAACTCTGATAATGGCAAGGTTGTGGTTACTGCTGGTTCACTGTTGGATTTGCAGTTTAGCCTAGAGACCCCTTGGGGAGCAAACAGTATTGAGAAATCCCCCAATGCCATTAGTCCCAAGATTTACGATGATGGACATCAGCTAGTTTGGACACTGCAACCTGGTCAAATCAACCATATCGAAGTGGCATTTTGGCTACCCAGCTCCCTAGGTATTGGTATGATTATTATCATACTGGTGGTATTAGGTGGTTTCTACGTAAAATACAAGTCTTTCCCCTGGGAAAGAACTGAAACTAATCAACCAGCAATACCATCAAATGTGATGTAGTTTAGACCAGTTAAAGTTAGACCAGTTAGAGAAACCAGTAATAGCTATTGGTTTCTTAACGACTAAATTTATCAACATTAACTGGTAAGCATATGCGCTACGCGCACGCTGCGCGAACAGCCGTCAGCTGTCAGCCGTGAGCCTTGGCCTTTGGGCCACGCTAAGCGAATGGCTCACGCGTGCGCGTTCAGCCTAATGCTTAAAATAAACCTCGAACCCAAAAATTTAAGAGTTCGAGATTTTATCAAATTGAAAGTCTGGGTAAAAGCCCATCTAAGCATTCAGTAGTCAACCATTGGCCTTTGGCAAAGCGTGCCCATAAGCACATCAAGTAGCGTGCCCATAGCCCATAAGCACATCAAGTAGCGTGCGCGTAGCGCTAATCGCTGATAGCTGATAGCTGAATGCTTACGTTAACTTTCTATAAGCTTATGAATAATTGTCTAGAATTTAAAATTCATGGCTATCAGATCATCAGGGAGTTAACGTGCAATCAAGCCGTCGGCAGATACACTTACCTGGCGATAAACCTCAAAACTCAACAGTATGTTGTGATTAAGCAGTTTCAGTTTATTCAAACTAACACAAACTGGTTAAATTATGACACATACGAGCGTGAAATTCAAGTGCTGCGAGGATTGGAACATCCGGGTATACCGTGCTATCTAGATTCGTTCCAAACTGAAGATGGCTTTTGCCTAGTTCAGGAGTATAAACAAGCCTCATCCCTGGCCAAACCGCGAAGTTTTAGTCCTGATGACATTAAGCGAATTGCGATTTATTTGCTGGAAATTTTTGTCTATCTCCAAAACCGTATTCCCTCAGTAATTCATCGGGATGTTCAACCAGCTAATATCTTGGTAGATGATGATCTCAATGTCTATCTGATTGATTTTGGTTTTGCGCGACTGGGGGATGGAGAAGTAGGGGTTAGTAGCCTGGTTAAAGGAACCTTAGGCTTTATGCCACCAGAGCAATTATTTCGGCGTCAACTCACCGAAGCATCAGATCTCTATAGTGTAGGTATCACATTAATTTGCTTATTGAGTAATACCAAAGCAGAGGATATTGATGATTTAGTTGATATCCGCTATCACGTTAATTTTCAGCATTTAATTCCGAAGGTGAGTCCCCATTGGGTGAAGTGGTTAGAAAAAATGGTGGAACCCCAACTGGAGAACCGCTATCCCAATGCTAGAGCTGCTCTAGCCGCTATACCTACTGACCCGATTTGTTTACCAAAGGTTGACTTGAGTCACAGCAGTCTGGAGTTCACCGGGACTAGCTTGGGCAAAAAACTGACTCACTCGATCTCGATCAAGAATCCTATACCTGAGACAACGTTAACCGGAAAGTGGGAAGTTGCGCCTCATCTTCACGATCCACCTCATACCCCCGATTACCATAGCTGGATTTCGTTTGAACCAGCCACCTTTGAAGGGAATCAAGTTGAGTGCAAAATCACCATTGATACTGGAAAGTTGATGGCGGATAAAACTTACCACAGAAAGGTTTTACTGCAGACAAATTCTTCCCCTAAGACCTATTCGTTAGATATTAATTTAAAAACTGCTCCTATCCCAATTACTCGGAAAAAACTCCCCTACGCTTACCTCGCCCTATTGTTACTATTTGCTGTAGCTGTTGATTGGATTATAGCCTCTAGTCTGATGATCTACGGAACTCTAATGGGAATTAGTGCTACACCTGGTTTTAGTACCTTAGCTGGGGCAGCAGTAGGTTTGGAATTGGCAGCGTGGTTAACTGCAACAGCTGGTCGTACCTCAGGGGCAATGGCGGGAGCAACGGCTGGTATTTTAGTTGGTATTCTTACCTGGGTAACGGCTTTGACTGGATTGGTAGCAACAGGAGAAGCTACAACAGTGGTTGGGGCTGTAGCTGGACTAGTGGGTGGATTGATGAGTGGGGTAGCAATCGGTATTGTGGTAGAAAAGTTTATGGATAGGGGATTGACTAGGCATTTTTCGATCTGGCTGTCACTGGTGAGTACAGCTTTTGGGAGTAGTTTGGGTCTAATTTTTATCCTGGGATTGCTTGATCCATTGGTACCAGCCGCTCTGGTAGTAACCGGTATCCCCTTAGTGGCAATGATTACTTATATTCCTTTGCAACGAGCTAGAAAGATTGCTGAGTATCGTCAGGCAGAACGCAAGTTGATTCGACCATAAAGTTAAGTCGGGAATCGGGAATCGGGAATCGGGAATCGGGAATTGGGAATCGGTTGACTAGTGACAACTATAGTTAAACAAGGCAAAAGGCAAAAGGCAAAAGGCAAGAGGCAAAAGGTTAAGGGCAGCAGCAAACCTTAAACCTTAAACCTTCAACCTTCAACTTCTTAAACCTTCAACTTAAAAAGGCATTACACTGCTTGGGGTTGCATTTGTGGCTGGAACTGGAATAGGGAGTATACCACATTCCGGCGGATATCGATCATCATTTCCAAGAACATCTCATAGCCTTCCTGCTTATACTCAATCAGGGGGTCTTTTTGCCCATAACCTCGTAATCCCACTGACTCCCGTAGGGCGTCCATGGATTGTAAATGCTCTCGCCAGAGGTTATCGATTTGATTCAAGATAAAGAATCGCTCAGCTTGTCGCATTAGTCCTGGCTGGATTTGATCGACTTGAGCTTCCTTGATATCATAGGCTTTCCGGACTTCTTCATGGAGGAAGGTTTTGATTTCCCCGACAGTCATATCTTCTAGATGCTGTGGTTCTAGATCTTGCAGTAAGTAGACAAATTCTTTGACCTTTCCTACCAAGCTCTCTAAATCCCACTCTTCTGGTGGTAACTCTGGGTTAACGTAGGCATCTACAATATCACTCATGGTCTTTTCGGCATACTGGATGACTTGTTCTTTGAGGTCTAGTCCTTCCAGCACTCGCCGTCTTTCTGCATAAATTGCCCGCCGTTGGTTGTTCATTACCTCGTCATACTCAAATACCTGCTTCCGGGTATCGTAGTAGAAGGTTTCCACTTTTTTCTGGGCATTTTCTAAGGAGCTGGTGAGCATCCCGGATTCGATGGGCATATCTTCCTCAACCCGGAACATATCCATCATCCTTGCTACGCGATCGCCTCCGAATATCCGCAGGAGATTGTCTTCCAAACTTAGGAAAAATCGGGTAGAACCTGGGTCACCTTGCCGTCCAGCTCGTCCTCTGAGCTGGTTATCAATACGGCGGGATTCATGGCGTTCAGTGCCAATAACGTGCAAGCCACCTTTTTCTACCACCTCATTATGTTCTCGGGTGGTGAATGCGTCATATTCCCCTTGAATTGCTTTATAGACTTCCCGCAGCTTTTGAATAACTGGGTCATTGGTGGGAGCATTTTCTGAAGCGATCGCTAATTTCTCTTCTGCTTCTAGTTCCGGTAAACTCTGCTCTCCATACTGTTCAACTGCAAAATTTACTGCCTCTTTTAGGAGTTGTTCCGTTTCCCGGGACAATTTGGTAGGGAAAATCTGAGGGCTAACCTTCCAGCTTTTCGGTTTCTTTCCTGGAGCAAACCCAACGGCGTCCGATTTAGGCTTGGCAGTAGTTACCCCTATGGGGGCAAAGGCTTCGTCTTGCTCTGGCTGCACTATTTTGGGCATAAAATATTCCCGTAGCTTCAGCCGTGCCATGAAGTCAGCATTACCTCCCAAAATAATATCTGTTCCTCGCCCGGCCATGTTAGTGGAAATAGTCAAGGCTCCTTTGCGTCCTGCCTGAGCCACAATTTCTGATTCCCGCTCCACATTTTCGGGTTTAGCATTGAGCAGGTTATGGGGTACCCCCTTTTCGGCTAACAGACCCGACAACAACTCGGATTTTTCTACACTGGTGGTTCCCACTAGCACCGGACGTCCTTGTTCATGGAGTTCAGCACATTCTTCTGCTACTGCCCTCCACTTAGCTGGCTCGGTCTTGTAAACCACATCAGAGACGTCTCGACGTTTAGAGGGTTTGTTAGTGGGAATAATGGTAACTTGCAAGTTGTAGATTTTTTCAAATTCCGCTTCTTCTGTTTTCGCGGTACCTGTCATACCGGCGAGTTTGGGATAGAGCAAGAAGAAATTCTGATAGGTAATGGTTGCCAGGGTTTGGGTTTCATTTTGAATGTCTACCCGTTCCTTGGCTTCTATGGCTTGGTGTAGACCATCACTCCACCGGCGTCCTGCCAAAACTCGGCCAGTGAACTCGTCTACAATCACTACTTCCCCATTCCGCACGATATAGTTGACATCTTTCTGAAACAGTTCCTTAGCCTTGAGGGCATTGGAAATATAATGAGCCCAAGGGTCTTTGGGGTCGTACAAATCTTTAACCCCTAGAAGTTGCTCCGCTCGGATAAAGCCTTCATCGGTCATCAAGATGTTACGGGCTTTTTCATCAACTTCGTAGTGTCCTAGTTGTTCACCATTGTCTGGATCTTCTGGATAGAGCATGCGGGCAATGTCTGCTGCCTTAATGTACTTCTCAGTCGGTCGCTCCACTTGCCCAGAAATAATCAGTGGGGTTCGGGCCTCATCAATCAGTACTGAGTCTACTTCGTCAATGATGCAATAGTTAAATGGACGTTGCACCACATCTGACATTGCTGTGGCCATGTTGTCCCGGAGATAGTCAAAGCCTAATTCACTGTTGGTGCTATAGGTAATATCACAGGCATAGTTCTTTTGCCGCTCGACCGGGGACATTCCCGATTGAATCAGCCCGACACTCAGACCTAGGAAGCGATGAACTTGTCCCATCCATTCCGCGTCCCGACGGGCTAAGTAGTCGTTAACGGTTACAATGTGAACCCCTTTACTATCGATGGCATTGAGGTAAGCTGGTAGAGTAGCCACCAGGGTTTTTCCTTCACCAGTTTTCATCTCTGCGATTTGCCCTTTGTGCAGGACAATGCCACCCATGACTTGGACATCATAGTGACGCATTCCCAGAACTCGCTTTCCTGCTTCCCGCACTACAGCAAAGGCTTCTGGCAGAATTTGATCAAGAATTTCATCACGCTCTTGACTAGTGTTGGCTTTCTCCAGCTGCTGTTTGAACTCTGCGGTTTTGCCTCTGAGTTGTTCATCCGATAGGTGCTGGATGTCTTCTTCGAGGAGGTTAACTTCTACAACATCAGGTTGGTACCGTTTGAGTTTACGTGCGTTGGGATCACCAATTAGTCTCTTAAGCATAGCAGGAGAGGGAGATGTATAGTTGTGGGATGTATAGTTGTGCGTTTAGGGACACTTTTATAGATATCCTACCAAACTCCTGTGTCAAAAGATGGGGGAAGATCGGGTAATGGGCAAGGGTGAAGATATTTGTCAATAAAAATGAAAGTGTGGGAAGGGTGGGGAGGGTGGGAGGTGTGGGGAGATGGGGAGATGGGGAGATGGGGAGATTTTTATTAAGGTTAATTAGTCTGACTCTAATAGATAATTGAATACTGATCCAACTATACCTTATTCTCTGGCTTGATTGTCTGACTTGGGATACCGATTCTCTCATCATTCCATCATCTCATTATCCCATCATCTCATCATCGCTTTTCCCTTCCTCCGATCGAGCCACTCTTCCAAGGAGAAATTAAAACAATTAATCGCCGGAATAGGTAAGTAATCATTCTTTTTGAAAGGTATGGTGTCAGGGATTTTAATCCTTCTCGCTGGACTTTTCTGAGGTAAAAGACAATTCCTCTTAAAAAATCCTGCCAGCGTCTGCCCCAGTATTCTTTCTGAATTCCCCCTGGATCAAGACGTATATTGTATGGATTGTAATTATATATATTTAATGAATTGAGTTGAGTTAGACCTTCTTGCTCTGCAAACTGTTCATAAGTGATGCCATTGTGCCGAAACTCGGGATTAGTATCGGGATAAATCCATTCCGATACCATCCAATCTTGACTAGCAAACAAGAATTCTGCACAGTTTTTCGTTACCTGAGCATATTTCAATCTAATCCCAATGGGAATTTCAGCCCAAGGACCATGTTGCCATACGAAATCTGGGTCAAAAAATGCTTTAAATGCCAGGTCTTTGCCATTAATTCTCAGGCGAGCTACCCGACCAACCATGCCAGCTCCAGCTATTTCTACCTCAACCTTCATTCCCCCTGTAGATAGCATTTCAGGATGAATTGGAGCTGGTTGTGTAGGCAAATCCTGGGAGGGCAAATCCTGGGAAAGCATGGCCTTGGCATACAACCCTTTGGAGTTGACCTCTAATTTTTTCCTAGAAGGCTTCGCCTCTACAACAGATTTTGGAGTGTGCTGACATACTCTGGTTTTTTTTACTAAAACAACTGTCTTGTTTACCCTACCTAATCTAAGCCGCACTCTTTTTAGGTAGAGTGTGACGCGGTGTCCTTCTGAGGAGGTACTACTGACATACTTGGCTAATTTATCTAAAAATTGTCTTAACTCTTTGATGGTAATCCCGTTAGTTACATCCAGTAGCTCGGAAGGTGGTGGATAAAAGTATAGCTTTTTTTGACCAGTTGATTTGATCACCTGTTGGCAGAGAGCATGAAATTTCCTGGGAGACATCAGTTTTTGCTGAGCCTGACGTATAATTGGTGCGACGAGTGATTCCTCCCAGTGCTGGTAATCTGCCATAGTTTTATCCTTTTTCTGCCAAATTTATTATTATCTACTGTTTTAACCATCTTTGAGCTCTAAACTTCACACTTCTTAACTGTTTGAGTGAGGGGTGAGGGTTAGGGCGTGTTTTCTTGCCTCGGAGATCCCCCATTATCCCCCTTAAAAAAGGGGGACTTTGAGTATGGCTCCCCCCTTTTTTAAGGGGGGCTGGGGGGGATCATAATCTTGCGGAAAACTTTGAAAACACGCCCTAGTGGTCAGTAATCGTAAGCATTAAGCAATCAGCTGTCAGCCGTCAGCTAATCAACGGGAGGTAAGAAAACAGTTTACGGTGCTGGTGCGACTGGTTGAAAATCTGTGCTCGTTTTACTCATCCGACCCCGTTCAGTTAAAGCGCCTGCTAGCTGATAGCTGATAACTGATAGCTGAATGCTTATGTTCCTTTGGAACCGCTTCGCGATGAAGCGAAGCTTCCGCTAAGAGCGATCGCATAAAAATACCACCAGAGAGGGGGGTATGGGAACATTCATTAAGGTAAGCTACGTTTATCTCGTCTATCTGTGTAAGTATTGAGCGATCAGTTATCAGCTATCAAGCATGGATCTTTAGTTCGACAAAAACACCCGACTAAAAAGGTGTCACAAACCTGACTAAACCCCTTTAGCTGATAGCTGACGCTTTTACCTAATCTATCGCTAGCTTAAATAGCATTGCTCTTCCACAAGACGTTAGCAAGATGAAATTCTCAATTGTGCTTCTCACAGGACTGATGGCTCTAGTGCCTGTAGCTCCAGTTAACGCTGAAAGTCGCATCGTTGTTGGAGATAGTAACCTAGACGTTGTCATCTCTTCATTCGGGCGTAAACACAGGCATCGTTCACACCGCAGGCATCGGCGCATCTATTATCCCAGGCGTGGGCGTGGGCGTGGGCGGGTGCGAATCTATTCTCCTAGGCGTGGGCGGGTGCGAATCTATTCTCCTAGGCGTGGGCGCGGGCGAGTCTATTCTCCCAAGCGCAGGGACGATGAAATCTACTATCGTAACCGTAGGGGAGTCAGAATTTATTCTCCCAGGCGCAGACATGATGGGATTTTTTATCATGACTATCGGTAGTTAACTGCAACTTTTGAGGATTCAAATTAACCATCTTTCAACTCCAAGGGGACTCCCGTTATACCCGCGCATGAAGCGCGGGAGACGGGGCGTATAAAGTGCGGACGCAGGTTCCGCACACAGCCCCTTGGGAATTGGAGATTGGATCTGTTGCGTGTCTTAGACATTTCCGCTAAAATACTAGTTTCAGTAGCGGGAATACTGGATGCTAACTCAAGTTAATAATCTTCGTTTAGACAAGCAGCAGATCAAAGCTCTCAGGCAGATGTGTCACTTGAGCAAAAATATGTTCAATGTGGGACTCTATAATGTCCGTCAGTACTTTTTTCAGGAACGAAAGCATCTACGATACGAGAGCAACTATTATCACTCGAAAGAGAATGAGAATTACAAGTTATTACCGACGGATATTGCTCAACAAACCCTAAAGATTGTCGATAGATCCTTTAAATCTTTCTTTGGTTTGATCAAGCTTAAATCTAGTGGAGGCTACCAGGAAAAAGTTAGGATTCCTAATTACCTTCCCAAGGATGGGCATTTTATTCTTGGCTTACTTCTGGTAGCTAATCTCCCTTTTCATCCCCTATTCCCTGCTCCGAAGTCCCTGCTCCCTAAAACCTAGAAATTTGTACCTGACCGAATTAAAAACCGCTGTATTACTCTTAAGTTTCATTCAACCAAACCCTTAAATCATCAAGATTCGAGAAATCTAAGCAGGCTTCACTCAACCCTTCCAACTGGTCCAGTGATAGTTGAAGAATTTGCTGTTGCAGTTCACTCGGTATTTCTCCTAAGCTACGGGATAGCAGACGGAGAATCAGTGCTCGTTCTCGTTGTGCTCCTTCTTCTCGACCTTGTTTTAGCCCTTCTTCTCTACCTTCTTGTAAACCTTCTTCTCGACCTTGTAGCAACCCTTCTTGTCTAGAAGTCTCGACAATATTATTCATGTCGCGGTAATATTTGAGACTGTTTTGGTAGTTATCCTGTTCAGTGCGAGAAAAATTCGCAATTTCTGCCACGTCAAACAGTTGATTGAAGACCGACTCTTGGAAAGGTTGAGGGCGATTCTGTAATTCTGATAGATTTTTAAGGACAAACAGCCATTTATCAAAATGTGTTTCTAACTGGTCTAGGGTTTTGGTAAATTTGGGTAATTCAATATACAGGAATTTGAGTTTGTCATAAAACACCTGACAATCCTGATTTTTTAGCTCCACAGTATGTAGGATTGTCTCATCATCTTTATGGTTGTCAAAAACAAAATCTAAGACACCGACAGTATAAACCGCCTTTAACTGATAATCCCAATCGCCTTTTTGCGCTTGTTCTTGGATTGGAAATGTGGAATAGTAAACACTTCTATCTTTAAAGAAGTTTTGTTTTGCTTTTTGAAGTAGAACAATAAAGCCTTCCCCAGTTTTGGCTTGACAGTAGATTTCAAAAATTACCTTGTCTGTATTCTTGAAGGTAACATCTTCAATTTCATGATGAGGTGGTAAAAGGGTATTTAAAAAATCAATAAGTAGTGCTTTATTTTCTTCCGTACCAAAAACACGCTTAAAGCCAAAAGCCGTAAGTAAAATAATATACTTATCTTTGAGATAATAGACCATGATAGTGCTAGGGGAATCGTAAGCTATCAGCGGTCAGTCGTAAGCTATCAGCTATCAGCTAATGCGCACAATTTTTATTGTAAGCATTAGGCTGACAACTGACAACTGACAACTGACGACTAACCGCTGACCGCTGACCGCTGACCGCTGACCGCTGACTGCTTAATATTATAGTTATGATCTAAATCTAAATTTTATTCCCTGTTCCCTGTTCCCTGTTCCCTATTCCCTACTCCCTACTCCCTACTCCCTACTCCCTACTCCCTATTCCCCTTAACCATGAGCAACGCCAAGTATTGGAAACCAGCTTACCAACTGTTTAACCCAGAGCAACCCCTGACCACACCAGAGGAAATGAAAGATTTTTATATCCAGCGAGAGGATAGTCCAGTAGAAAATTTAATCGCTATTCTGGAAATGGAAGATGAACCAGCTAAGTTTTTATTAGCTGGTCATCGGGGCAGTGGAAAAACCACGGAATTGCGACGAATTCAACAGGAGCTAGCAGAAAACTACGCCGTAATCTGGGTTGATACGGCAACAGCTCTTGACCGCTATAACATTGGTTATGCTGAGGTGGTGGTGTTGATTGGAATGGAGGTTTGTCGCCAAGCCATTAAACCAGGCTGGTGGTCAAATCGGGATCAGCGCTTACTGGATGATTTAGAAAATAGCCTAACAACAGTAATTTATCAAGATAAAGAAACGGAGACTGAACAGTTAGAGTTACCAGAGGTTTTGAAAAAATTGGGGTTAATTCTGAAACGGGGATTAACTCGGGATATGACTAAAACCCTTAACATTCGCCCTGCTGTTAGTGACATCATTGATCGAGTTAACGATATTATCAAAGCTGCTGAGAAAGATCGTAAGCAAAAATTATTGGTAATTGTAGATGGTCTCGATCGCCATGATTTGAGAACCGCTTTGGAAATGTTTGCTAGTCCGCTGCTGACAGAATTAGAGTGTCATATTATTTACACCATTCCAATTTCCTTACGATATTCCCCTAGCTTTCGCCAACCGATGGAAAGCTTTCAATGTTTGGATTTGTATAATTTGCCTGTATTTGAATGCGATCGCAATTCTGGTCCCACCTCAACCCCTAACCAAGCTGGTCGAGATAGGTTGAAGTCTGTGATTACCAAACGATTAGCTAAAATTAACGAGACAGACCTATTCACTCCCGATGCCCTAGAGCTATTATCTGAAAAGAGTGGTGGTGTGCTCCGGGATTTAATCCGACTAGCGCGGGGGGCTTGTCAGGTCGCCCTGAAGAAAAAAAAGGAATATGTAGACACAACCATTGCTAAGGAGGCGATTCAAGAAGAACGCAAAGCCTATACTATCAACGACTATCATTTTAAAGAATTGGCTACTGTTCACGAAACTGGTCGCTTAACTACCAATACCCATCATTTGCCCAAGCAAGGGGAATTTGTCATTTGTGATGAACTTTTACAAAATAAGTATGTCTTAGGGTATTACGGTGACCATACCTGGTTTGATGTGCATCCGATTATTATCGAAGACTTGGAACAGTGGCAAGGGAGTCAGAATTCAGCTGTCAGCTCTTAGGTTTCAGGTAAGCATTCAGCTATCAGCTGATGGTCTAGGCTTTGGGTTTTGTTAGAATAAAGCAGCCCTGCTTAAAAAGGGGGGAAGGGCATGGGTAATCGGGAATGGAAGCAATGACACAGACACTCTCAAAACCAAAAGACCAACGGCTGATTCACTCTGGGATGAATTGGCAACAATTCAAATTACTGGAACAGAGCTTTGCCGATTCACCAGGAATACGGTTATTCTACTACGGAGGAGAAGTAGAAATCTTGGCAGTTTCTCAAGACCACGAAACCTTTAGCCGCTTGATCGGGATTCTGTTAGCTATCTACTTTGAAGAAAAGGGAATTGAGTTCACCCCTACAGGAAGCTTTACCCAAGAAAAACCAGGGGTAGCCTCAGCACAAGCGGATGAGTCTTATTGTATCGGAAAGCCAAAGAAAATTCCAGACTTATCTATCGAAGTGGTTTTTACCAGTGGTAATCTCTCCAAACTCAATCGCTATCGGGAGTTGGGTGTACCTGAAGTCTGGTTCTGGGAAGATGGTCTATTTACCTTACATCATCTCAGAGCAGACGGTTACGAACGAATTTATACCTCAGAGGTGTTACCAGACCTAGATATGGAGTTGTTAACTAGGTCTGTAGTAATGGCGTCTACAGTTGAGGCAATGAGGTTTTTCAGAAAGGCAATTTCTGAGTAGTCGCGATGGTAATAGGGAATTGAGAATTGAGAATTGAGAATTGAGAATTTAGAATTTAGAATTGATAGGGTTTCTTCCATGTATTATGAGGTACTCTTATCAACCTCATCAATCCAATAAATTAACGATTTTTGTGAATACTAATCCTCCCTCCCAAACTCCCCATCTCCCCATCTCCCCATCTCCCCATCTCCCCATCTCCCCATCTCCCCATCTCCCCATCTCCCCATCTTCCCTCTCTCACTCAATACTCACCCATGAAAACAGCCCCTGATCCATTGACTCCCGCTGACCATAATGAGCTGGATAGCTTAGTCACGACTCTCGCACTATCTAGTGGCACCACCATTATTTTTGCGATCGCTCCCGAAAGTGGTCCCAACCATCCGGTGGTGGAGCAGTTTAAATCTGTTGTTAATCAAGAAGCCTTGAGTGAGGAAGGGTTTCAGGTTAGCAACTTTTTCTACAGTCAGGATTCTTTAATTAATTTTCTCTACGGTCTCAATCCCCTCGATCAAGGTACCTCTGTCAACACTCCTGCTGACAGTCGTCCTCTAATCATGGCCTTCGGGATTGAGCAGTTGGACACACCTCGTCGCATCAATGAGCTAAAACGACTGAATGTCGGTAGAGAATCCCTGTTTGAGCGAGACATGGTATTGATGTTTTGGCTCAATAAACCCCAATTTTTGGATGAGTTTCGCCTCCGGGCTCCGGATTTCTGGGATTGGCGGGAGCAGATTGTGGAATTTCAAACCCATCCCCCCCTGGAACCGTTATTCTATCCCTATCTGGAGTGGTTAATTGCCCAGAATTCTTATCTCAAGTTTAGTGGCGTGATGCAGGTGCAGCGCCAAGTCGATATTTTTCTGGATCAGGTCTATATTTCCCTCAAGGCTGAACGTCAGAAGCTGGTGGTTGATACCTCCGATGCTAGGCATTTATCTAAAGCTAATTTATCTAGGACGTGTTTTCAAAGTTTTCCGCAAGATTATGATCCCCCCCAGCCCCCCTTATTAAGGGGGGAGCCATACTCAAAGTCCCCCTTTTTTAAGGGGGATAATGGGGGATCTCCGAGTTTGAAGACACGCCCTAGCCCTTCGATTCGGGTAGATCAGTTGGAAAGGATAACTCAGGATATCGATAGTTCTAGCAGTACTAAAACTATTCCGGAAAAGGTTGATTTAGCGAAAGCCATACAGGATAGTCAGTATAGCGTGATTTTGGGAGACCCTGGTGCTGGGAAAACCACCCTTCTGAAATATCTAGCGCTCCATTTTGCCACCGCTCAACGGGATCACCAGGAAACAGTATTGGCAGGGGAAGCTAACGAGGATTTGGGGCAAACTCGCTTACCGGTTTTCTTTCGGATTGCTGACTATGCGGAACGGTTGGCAACCCAATCGGACTTGAGCTTGCAACAGTTTCTTAGGGAATTCTCTGAGCAGTGGCAAAGTGAATTTACAAATAAGACTGATAACGAACTGAGCAATAGCCCCCTAAATCCCCCAATTCTGGGGGACTTTGAGACTATTTCCCCCCAAGATTGGGGGGTTAGGGCGTGTTTTCAAAGTTTTCCGCAAGATTTAGATCCCCCCCAGCCCCCCGCGCGGAAGGGGGAGCCATTCTCAAAGTCCCCCTTTTTTAAGGGGGATTTAGGGGGATCTCCGAGTTTGAAGACACGCCCTAGGGGGGCACAACCAAGTCAACTTTGTAGATCCGATAATACTACAACCATTTTTGAGCATTTAATTCACAAACTTTATAGTGGGATGTGTCTGGTGCTGTTGGATGGCTTAGATGAAGTATTTAATCAGGATATACGCCAACAGATAGTTAAGCAAATTGAAGACTTTGTTAACGAATTCCACAATAACAAGTTTGTGATTACTAGCCGGATTGCTGGCTATCGGGAGGTTAAATTAAGCGAACGCTTTTCCCATTTCACCATTACTGAGATGGAACCGGAACAGGTGGAGCGGTTTTTGGACCGATGGTGTCTAGCGGTAGAGAAAGCTCAAAGACCGGATGCTAGTCAGCACTATTGGCAGCAGGAAGCGGATCATCAAAGTCGGGAACTGAAGGAGGCGATCGCAGCCAGTGAGGGAGTCAAGCGTATGACTGGCAATCCCTTATTGTTAACGATTTTGGCATTAATTCACCGCAATGGTTCTCGCTTGCCCAATCAACGGGTAAAACTCTATGAATTAGCGGTCCAGACCTTGACCGAAGATTGGCAATTGAGCAAAAAATTGCCTGGTGTTGAGACCGTAGTGCTAAAAGAAAGTCAGGTGATGGAACTTTTGGCTCCCTTGGCTTACTGGATGCATAAAGAGAAACCCTCGGGATTAGTCAGTGAAGCAGAAGTTAGGGAAAAACTAGCCGAAATCCATGGGGAGTCGAATGGTGAGGACCCGGATTCCCAGAGCGTGCAGTGGCAAATTAATGATTTTTTGCGCAGGGTCAGGGAAACAACCGGTTTGTTTGTGGAACGTGCCCCTGGTAGTTATGGGTTTATGCATCTGACCTTTGAAGAATATTTTGCCGCTCGGGATATTGCGGATCATGATGTTAGTGAGATTCTCGATAGTATTAATCAGCATCGATATGAAGCCCGTTGGCATGAACCAATTTTGTTAGCCTTAGGGTATTTGGGGAATGAGAATCCCAGACGGATTAATAAGTTAGTTACAAAGTTGTTTAAACCCTTAGATGACTATGATCCTAGGATTGACCATGGCGAAATTAAGATTAGAAAAACATCATCAAAGAGTGTTGCTGATTCTGGGTATAATTTTGCCCCCCTAGCCCCCCAATTTTGGGGGGAACAAAACTCTCAAAGTCCCCCAAAGTTGGGGGATTTAGGGGGCTTGACCAACACCAAACAATCGCGCATTCATACTTCAATTCAGCAACGCCCATCAAAGGATGTGGTTTTAGTTTGGCCAGTCTTAGGGGAAGATTCAACCGTTTCATATCAGGAATCGCCATCGGTATTGCAGGATTTACTGTTTGCAGGTAAAGTTTTGGCGGATGTTGATGTCAACAGCAAGATTCGATCCACGGTGATTCAGCAGTTAGTCTGGACTTGCTTGGGGTTAGATGAAGACTTTTACAATGAAACGATTAAGGAATTGTTGACCAGATTACGGGAGATTGAAAGGTTTAATCAGAAGGATGAAGTAATTAAGTTCCTCCAAGAAGCGGCTAATACTATAAAGCTAAGTGAAGAGCAATGGGTAAAGACTCAGTTAGCAAGTTTATACGTAGCTTGTGGTCAAGCTGGAGAAACCTTAGTTAGTGCTGTAAATAAATTTGTTCAACAGCTAGTTCAACAGCCAGAGCTTAGGCTATTTGCTAATCTGATCGATTTGGTGACAGAACTAGGGGAAGAGATGACCCCAGCTCTGGAAGCAACCAGACAATATCCGATTCCGGATCAGGGAAATCAACAAGGGATAGAATTTGTCACAGCACTGTCTTACCTTCGTCCAGATAACTATGATCATGCGATTGGGATTTTAGAGGAGATTAACCAACAGCCAGATAGTCCGCTCAAGGGTTACATTGCTTGGGCAATAGCTACCTGTTACCGGAAAAAGCAGGACTATGATAAAGCGATCGCATTGTACCAAGACAGCGTTGAAATCAATCAGCAGTTGGCTAACCAAAAGAATCTAGCCAATTTGTGGTCCTGGCTAGGTGATTGTTATCGAGACTGGGGCAAATATCAGCAAGCGGTCGATTGTCAACTCAAAACCTTAGCCATCCGTCAACAGCTTGATGACCAAACAGGTGTAGCAAGTGCCTACTTTGAGCTAGGTTACATTTATCAAGGTTGGGGTAAGTATTCCGAAGCGATCGCATACTACCAACAAAGCCGTGACCTCTATGATCAGTTGGATAAACAAAAGAATGTAGCCAATCAGTGGTCTTGGCTAGCTGATTGTTATAAAAACTGGGGTAAATATCAGCAAGCGGTGGATTGTCAACTCCAAACCTTAGCTATTTGTCAGCAGCTTGATGAGACACCAGCAATAGCATTAGCTTACTATCAACTAGGTAGAATTTATCAAGATTGGGGCAAATATAATCAAGCAATCGCATACCACCAACAAAGCCGTGACCTATATCAGCAGTTAGATAAACAGAAAGATGTCGCCGATTCATGGTATTGGCTAGCTGCTTGTTATCGAGACTGGGGCAACTATCAGCAAGCTGTTGATTGTGAACTCAAAGACTTAGCCATCCGTCAGCAGCTTGATCAGCAATCAGATATAGCATTAGCCTACTATCACCTCGGTAGAATTTATCAAACTTGGGGTAAGTATGACCAAGCGATTCGATACCACCAACAAAGCCGTGACCTTTATCAGCAGTTGGATAACCAAAAGAATGTTGCCAATCAGTGGTCCTGGCTGGCTGCTTGTTATCGAAACTGGGGTAAATATCAGCAAGCTCTCAATTGTGAACTCAAAGACTTAGCCATCCGTGAACAGCTTGATGACCAACCAAATATTGCTGATGCCTACTATCAACTAGGTTACATTTATCAAGGTTGGGGTAAGTATGAAGATGCGATACTATACTACCAACAAAGCCGTGAGCTTTATCAGCATTTGGATAAACAAAAGAATGTCGCCAATCAGTGGTATTGGCTAGCTGATTGTTATCGAAACTGGGGCAAATATCAGCAAGCTCTCGATTGTGAACTCAAAGATTTAGCCATCCGTCAGCAGCTTGATGACCAACCAAGAATAGCATTTGCCTACTTTAACCTAGGCTACATTTATCAATGTTGGGATAAGTATGATCAAGCGAGACAATACTACCAACAAAGCCGTGACCTTTATCAGCAGTTGGGTCAAGAAGAAATAGTAGCCAGTTTGTCGTCGTTGGTGGCTAATTGTTATCGACTATCCGGTAAATATCAGCAAGCAGTCGATTGTCAACTTCAAGACTTAGCTATCCGCCAACAGATTGATGATAAACCAAGGATAGCATCAGCCTACTATCAGCTCGGTAGAATCTATGAATCTTGGGGTAAGTATGATCAAGCGATCGTATACTACCAACAAAGCCTTGAACTCTATAACCAGTTGGATTTACAGAAAGATGTTGCCAGTTTGTGGTATTTGCTAGCTGATTGTTATCGAAACTGGGGCAAATATCAGCAAGCTGTTGATTATCAGCTCAAAACCTTAGCCATCCGTCAGCAGCTTGATGATCAACCAAATATTGCTGATGCCTACTATCAGCTCGGTAGAATTTATCAAGATTGGGGCAAGTATGATCAAGCGATTTCATACCACCAACAAAGCCGTGAGCTTTATCACCAGTTGGATTTACAAATAGATGTCGCAGATTCGTGGTATTGGCTAGCTAATTGTTACCGAGAATTAGGTGATTACACCAAAGCCATTGACTATTACCAGCAAAGCCTAAATCTCCATCAACAACTTGGTCAAAATGAATATATTGCTAATCGGTATCGAAAAATTGGTAACAGCCAACGCCTCCTAGCCAGAAATACTCCAGACACAACCGAAGCCCTCCACTTACTCAGCCAAGGGGAGCAAAGTATTCGTCAAGCCATGGAAATTAGTCAAGCCAACGACTACAAAGCCAACCTAGCCTACAACTATAGCGCTCTTAGCTTACTTTATTCAGAACGCTTGCGCCGATTACCCTCCAACCACCCTACTCTACCAGAACAGATTGAGCAATTTGAAAGCAACTACACTATCGGCTTAAGGTTACTTTCAGAACTTGGACAACATGTCAATAGGGCGGAAGAAATTCTAGATATCTCCCGGGCTTACCTAGAGGTGAATGTCTTAGAAAACCTTGACCGAGCGGAAGCGTTAGCCCGGGAATCCCTACAAGTCTTCTTAGACTACAACCGTCGAAAACTAGAAGCCTCTGCTCGCCAGCTCTTAGGGGAAATTTACTTGCGTCGTGTTGAGGGTAATCAAGCGAATGCTAAAGCCATGGCTTACCAATTTTTTACTGAAAGTTTAGAACTTTACCGGAGCTTAGATATTCAGAGAAAAGTGATAGAATTGGAGCAACAGTTAATAGGAGTAGGGAGTAGGGAGTAGGGAGTAGGGAGTAGGGAATCGGGAACAGGGAATCGGGAATCGGGAATCGGGAGTAGTAATAATATTTGACTATTTCAGTACTACGGCGGTTTGCATAACTATCAGGTACACATTGTTTATCCACTTCCGACTTCCGACTTCCCTGTTCCCTCTTATCTCTTCCCTGTTCCCTGTTCCCTGTTCCCTCTTATCTCTTCCCTACTCCCTACTCCCTACTCCCTACTCCCTACTCCCTACTCCCTGTTCCCTAACTATGAATAGAGTTGCAGTATTTGGCAATGCTGGCGCTGGCAAATCGACCCTCAGCAAACGTTTAGCCGAAATAACTGGATTACCCCTGGTACACCTCGATTCCATGAAATATAGACCGGGCGGTGTTGAGGTGCCCCATGCCGAGTTTAAAGCTGCCCATGATCACCTCTTGCAACAGGAGCAATGGATCGTTGATGGATTTGTCTCACTCGATACGGTGTGGCAACGGCTAGATGTAGCCGATACCCTGGTCTATCTGGATATGGCTGTGCTGCGACATTACTGGTGGGTCACAAAGCGATTTGTTAAAGGTCTTTGGGTGCCACCGGAAGGCTGGCCTGAAAATAGTCCCCTAGTAAAAGGCACACTGAATTCCTATAACACGGTCTGGCTGTGTCATAAAAAGCTAACGCCCAAATACCGGACTTATGTGGAAGCGGCTAAAGCAACAAAGCAGGTTTACCATTTGCGATCGCCCCAAGAGGTAAAGCATTTTTTGCAAACTATGGTTACAGAATTTGAAAGGTAATTAGTCGGACAAAAGTAAAATTAACTGTTGAAATAGGGAGCAGGGAGCAGGGAGCAGGGAGCAGGTAAGACAGAAGAGGCAAGAGCCAATAGTCAAACAATTCTGTGTACCTCATGAGTCCTAGAAACGCTATATACATATTCAATTCTCCCTTATTTGCAACACCCGACTGCCATTAAGAATCGCTAATAGCCTTGTTGTTACCCCCTCAGCTAAAATTGAAATAGCGACTTAATATGAGCAGGAGATGGGGTCATGATTTATGAAGTTATCCTCAGTAGAGAAAACGATAAATATATTGCTCGTGCCAAAGAATGGCCCGAAGTCATGGTTGTAGAAAATAGCCGTGATGCTGCCATCAATCAGCTTAAAGCTCAACTACTTGACTATCTAACTAATCAGGTTGAAGTTGTTGAAGTTGACATTCCCCTACTAGGGAAGACAGGAAATCCTTGGCTGGATAAATTTGGATGCTTTAAGGATGACCCGACCTTTGACAATCTACAGGCTGAAATTGCTGCCTATCGGCAAGAAATCGATTAAGAGATGGGGCACCTGGCAGAGCAACCCTAATCACACGTAATCCAAAAGACTTTGAGCGTGTCATAGGTTTAACCCTCGAAGACTGGTCAGTAATGTATAGCGTTGATTGCATGTATGAGGTAAAATTATCAACTTCAAAGTCCCCCTTTTTAAGGGGGATTTAGGGGGATCCCTTTGTACCTCATGGGAAACAGAATTGCTATAGATTAGTACTTTTGAGTAATCAATGTCGCACCAACTAACTTCACCGTTATATCATTTAATCTTCTATAGCGGTTTTTATTTTAATGAGGTACACAAAATTTTTACCATCTTACCTATTGCCTACTCCCTACGAGCTACTCCCTGCTCCCTGCTCCCTTATCTGCAATACCCGACTAGCATTAAGAATCGCTAACAGAGCCACTCCCATATCGGCAAATACAGCTTCCCAGAGAGTTGCTACCCCCATCGCACCCAGGGCAATAAAGACGACTTTCACTCCCAAAGCAATAATAATATTTTGCCAAACAATACCTAGGGTTCGGCGGGCGATGGCGATCGCTTCTGCTACTTTAGAGGGAGCATCGGTCATAATTACCACGTCGGCGGTTTCGATAGCAGCATCTGAGCCTAATCCCCCCATAGCTATGCCCACATCAGCACGAGCAATTACTGGTGCGTCGTTGATGCCATCTCCCACAAATGCGGTTTTATGGTTAGTTTGGTTTACTGCTGTGAGGATTTTCTCTAAAGCATTCACCTTATCCTCTGGTAAGAGTTCCGCTTGAAAATCATCTATCCCTAGCCTTCGAGCGATAGTATTAGCTATGGTTTGACTGTCTCCTGTCAGCATCACAGTTTTAATCTGCTGTTGGTGCAGTGCTTGGATGGCATTGATGGCATCTTCTTTGAGTTCATCGGCAATTAAGATACGCCCACTGTATTCACCATCCACCGCTAAGTGAGCTACCGTACTATCAGCCACACAGACATCATGGGAAATCCCCTCTCGATGGAGTAAGCGATCGTTTCCTGCGATGACAACTTTTCCATCAATTTGGGCGCGCATACCGTGTCCCGCAATTTCTTGATAATTGTCAACCTTAGAAGTATCAATCGGTTTGCCATGAGCTTGTCGAATCGATTGGGCGACGGGATGATTTGACCCAGATTCTACATGAGCAGCTAATTCTAGTAATTGCTCTTGACTCAAACCATTGTGGGTAATAATATCGGTGACTCGAAAGTTTCCTTGAGTAAGGGTGCCAGTTTTATCAAAGACGACGGTTTTCACCTGAGTTAAAGCATCTAAAAACGTAGAACCTTTAATCAAAATACCGCGCTTGGCTGCCCCTCCAATACCGCCAAAATAGCCCAGAGGAATACTAATGACCAATCCACAGGGACAGGAAATCACCAACAGCACCAAGGCTCGATAAGTCCAGGTACTGGCGCTTGCTCCCGAAATTAGCAAAGGTGGTAACAGGGCAATTGCTAGGGAAAGAAAAACGACAACGGGAGTATAGTAGCGGGCAAAGCGAGTAATAAACTTTTCCGTGTCGGCTTTTTTGCTTCTGGCGTTTTCCACCAAGTCCAAAATTCTGGCAATGGAAGACTCGTCAAAGGGCTTAGTAACGCGAATGGTTAGCCCTCCAGACTGGTTAATCATCCCTGCTAAGACCAGATCTCCTGTTAGAACAGTACGGGGCACTGATTCTCCTGTGAGTGCAGACGTATCCAGTTGGGAACGTCCCTCAATAATCTCACCGTCCAGGGGAACTTTCTCCCCAGGGCGTACGCGAATCATTTCCCCAACAGCAACTTGATCAGGGGAAACGGTTTTTATCTCGCCGTTAACTAGCAGATTAGCAGTATCGGGACGCACTTCCAGCAAGGCTCGAATCGAACGACGCGATCGCCCCACCGCAGACCCCTGTACCAATTCCCCCAGCTGGTAAAACAACATCACCCCCACTGCTTCTGGTAGTTCGTGAATAGCGATCGCGCCTATGGTGGCAATGGTCATCAAAAAGTTTTCGTCAAAAATCCGACCCCGCAGGATATTTCGCCCCGCAGTGGTTAGCACTCCCCAACCACAGAGTAAGTAAGCAGGAATCAAAATGGCATATTCAGCTATGCCAAAAGGAGTCTGATGTAAACTATCTTGAAAAATCAGTCCGATTAACAACAGGGGAGTAGCGATCGCGACCGCTCTTAACTCGCGCCACAAGTTAAATTCATTCTTTCCTTGACTGTTTCCGCAGCAGTCATCATGGGTTGTCACCTCCTTTCCTTGACTGTTTCCGCAGCAGTCATCATGGGTTGTCACCTCCTTTTGTTGACTGTTCCCGCAGCAGTCATCATGGGTTGTCACCTCAGCAACCGCTTCAATGCAATGCCCAGAGTTGCAGCAGTCTTGATGATGATGGAGTTGTGCCATAGCAATACCTAACTGTGAACATCTCCTGAATATCTGAAAGACTATTCAGATGAAAGATTATTCAAATTATATAGTAAGTAGCTGTGCAAAATAAATTATTTACAGCATTTTTTCAGTAATATGAGGTACACAATATTTTTTGCCTCTTGCCTCTTGCCTCTTGCCTCTTGCCTCTTGCCTCTTGCCTCTTGCCTCTTGCCTCTTGCCTCTTGCCTCTTGCCTCTTGCCTCTTGCCTCTTGCCTCTTGCCTCTTGCCTCTTGCCTATCTCTTATTGGGCGTCAACTGTAAATACAAACAAGGAATCACCAGCAACGCACTCAAGGTTGAGGCACATAAACCGAAGATAATTGCCATACACAAAGGAAACCAAATGGGATCACTTAGTGCTAAAGGAATCAAACCAACCATGGTGGTAATACTGGTGGTGAGTACCGGGCGCAGTCGGTCAGAAGCACCATGAGCTGCAGCTTGTCGCACTTTCATTCCACTTGAGCGATGGTTGTTCATGGTTTCTACGATAACGATGGAATCATTAACTACAATTCCCACTAGAGAAATAATCCCAATTATGGCAGGAAACGAAAGGGGTATCCCGAGCAAAGAGAAACCACTAAAGGTGCCAATCAAAGCAAAGGGGATAGAGAGCATAATAATGAAAGGCTGGGTGAAAGAGCCAAATTGCAGCACCAGTACCGAAAAAACTAAGAAAAGTGATACATAGGACATGTTAACTGCGGAACCAAAGGTCTCACTTTGAGTTGCAGCCTCTCCGCCAAATTTGTAATCATAACCTGGGGACCATGTTTTCTTCATTTGCTCTAATTTTGGCTGTAACTCTGCCAAAATCTCTCCAGACGTGCGACCTTTAGCTTTAGAATAAACAGTAACTGTGCGTTCGGTATCTGTATGGGTAATCGATAGGGGAGCCATGCTCTGCTCAATATCCAATATCGCCTCTCCCGATATTGCTCCGTGGTCTGATGAAAACAGTTGAATCATTCTCAACTCATCACGACGAGTCGGACCACCTACAGCGCCATTGCGGGAGGGCCACGCAGTACTCAGACGAATTTCTAAGTCGTCTTTTCCTGCTCTAATGGCAGAGTCTGTAATCTCGTTATCGGTCATAATGTAGCGTCCCTGCAGGGCTAGGTCATTTTCACTGATGCCATAAAAATCCATAGCTTCCCGTTTGGGTCGAAGTTTGATATCGTTGCGCAAGTCTCCCAAGCCATCACGGACATCTTCGGTCCCATCAATCTGGCGCAGTGCTAATTGGACTTCACCGGAAATCTGCCGCAGTGTGTTCATGTCATTGCCTTTTAGCTCAATGGCAATGGGGTCTCCGCCTTCACCAGTACCAGGAACATTTATGACTAGGGATGCTCCAGGATAATTACGGATCGCCTGATTCAGTTCTGTTCGCAAGTCATCTATATAGTCATAGGAGAACTGGTCGCGCTCGTTTTTTTTGGTAAATAGTGCTGAGAAACCTAGTAAATAGTTATCCTGTGTGGGCTTAAGACCACTCTCTGCCACTAAAGCACTTTTTTGACCAACTAATTTGGTGACACTTTCAAAATAATCCTTGGAACGCAAAATTTCTCCTAAATCATCTGCCACTTGTTGAGACTTTGCCAAGGTGGCTGTGGGGGGTAATTCCACATTGATACTGATAGGCCGGGTGTCAGCATCAGGAAAAAGCGTTCCTGGTAATTGCGCAACCGCAACCAAAGAGGTCATAAAAAGAACTACAGTGCCGACAATCCAAGCACCAGCTATTGCTCGGTTACGTACTGTAAACTTGAGACTCCAGTTTTTAAACCATTCAGAGGCGGATTCGGTTAATTTATCAATGCGGGTTTTTTTAATCCCGCCTTTGACATTACCTAACACAAAGCGAGACAAGGGTATATCGATTAATAAAGCGATCGCATAACTTAGCAACAGACAGATAATTGCTGTGATCGGCATCAAGCGTATAAACTTGCCCATCGTGCCACTAATTACCAGCAGGGGTGCCATAGCTAGAATAGTTGTCATCTGACCGGAAAAGGCTGGTGCTGCATAGGTTCTCACAGTCTTAAGGGCTGCCTGATTAAAGGTTAACCCTTCCACAAACAGTCCATCATGCATCCCCTCCATCATTAAGATGAATACATCCACCAGCAATCCTAGTGCTATGACCATCCCATATAAGATCATATTGTTGAGGGTGTACCCACCAAGCCAGAGCAGAAATATAGCTCCGAGAAAGGTTAAAGGAATCGATAACCCAGCAATTATGGCTTCTCGCCAGGTCAGGGCAATGAACAAGATGATAAAAACACCAACCACTGCCTGAATCACATTAATGATCAGGTTATTCTGCTCATCGTGAATCTGTTCGTCCTGCCTGTAGGTAATCCGATAATCCATCCCAAAAGGCCAGACATTGAGGTCTTGCTTGAGAGACTCCAGTTCTTCTAAGGTTTTTTCGATGACGTTAATTGAGTCAGACCCTGGTACTTTCACTACATCCATGCTGACGGTGGGTTCAAACTCAGAACCCCGCCAACTAATGAAAGCACGAGTCTTTTCCCTTTCCAAATCCCGACGTACTAAGGCAACTTCATCTAGGCGCACTACCCTACCATAACTACCACCCAAACGAGTGATAGGCAAGCTACGTAAATCTTCCAAGGTACGAAACCTACCGTACAATCGCACCTGGGCTCCAATCTGTTCATTTTCAATCTGGTCCCAGGGCATATCCTGGTTAGCAACTCTGAGGCGGTCACTTACTGTGGTTGGGGAAATCCCCAAAGTAATCATGCGGCTGGGGATAAGTTGGACATTGATAACTTCTTTCCGTTGTCCTGCTACATTAACCTCCCGTACACCCGAGACTTTTTCGAGTCTTTCTTGAATATCTTCCGCCGCCCGACTGAACACCGCCGGATCGAGATTACCATATAAAGCAATCGAGAAAATTGGGACATCTTGGGCAGAGATTTGCTCTATATTTGGTTGATTAGCCTCTGAATTAATCTCTGGTTCAGCATCATCGACTTTTTGCCGCAGCAGTGCCATCGACTCCTGAACATTGGCATTCGCTTGAAATTCCACTGATATCTGGGAGAAACCGTTGAAAGAAGCACTCTCAACTTTCTTCAATCCCTTTAGGGATTTGAGTTCTTTTTCAATTTTATCTGTGACTTGAGTTTCTATGGTTTCTGGGTCAGCCCCTGGCCAACTAGTAGTCACTATCGCCATGGGAATTTCCACATCTGGATCGGCTTCTTTGACCATCGACTGATAACCCATCAATCCACCCAAGGTTAGCAAAACGATCAAGAGAATACCAAATACTGTTTTCAGGAAAAAGAATTTAGCTAAACCTGAGGCTCGGTTAACATCAGGCACATCATGGCCATTATGCCCATTATGATGTATTTTATCCTGTAAACCCTCAGGTTTAGGGTTGGATGAAACCAGCTTACTACTCATCAATTACCTACCAAAGGAAAACGTCATCTGACCAATTACAAACTTTCCAAATTGCTAGTCAATCACTTCAACTGGTGTGCCATCAACTAAGCGATTTAGTCCTTCTGTGACCACTAAGTCGCCAACTTCAACACCACTTGAAATTTCTTGCATAGAAATCCCCCTAATCCCCGCTGTTACCGGACGCAGTTTGACGACTTTTTCTTGTTGATTTACAACAAATACATAGGGTTTCTGGTCTCGGTAGACAATTGCATTAAGAGGAACACTTAGGGCTGTGGGGTTTTCTGCCACAGCGATCCAAAGAGAAACTCGCTCCCCATCCAGTACATTCTTACTTCCTTGGTACAGGCGGATGGTCACGTTTACAGAACGCTCACCAGGGTTAACCGAAGGACTGACTGAAAAAATTGTGCCTCGGGCTTTAGCAAGGCGAAACAATTCCTGTTGGGTCATGCCTCTACTAGAGGCAGTACTCATGTCTTGATCTAACACCACATAAGCTGATTGACCCGGTTGCACCAATGGGCCATAAAAAGTGGGTAGTTCGACAATAACTTCATAAGCGCTAGGGTCATTGACAATGATAGGCACTGAATCGACTACAGTCTGATAATCACCAGTGTTTAAACTGTTTAAAATTTGGGTTGTCCAGAAGTCTCCCTCTCGGATATTAAGGTGGGCTACAATGCCATCAAAGGGTGCTACAATCTCCGTATCTTCTAAACTAATGGTAGAGCGAGTTTGCCCAGCCTTGGCTGAAGAAATCTGGGCTTGAGTAGCAGTTAATTGTGACTGGGCAGATGTTAACTGACTTTCAGCGGCTTTGACATTGCTCAAGGCAGCATTAACTTCAGCTTGTGCTGCTCTGACTTGGGATTGAGCATCCTCGGCTCTATTTCTGTAGACATCAACATCACTCTCTGAGATTACACCGGCATCGAAAAGTTCTAGACGGCGTTTGAATTCAGATATCGCTAAATCAAAATCATTTTTTGCTGCTTCAAACTGGGCTTGGGCGCTGATTACTTGTGATTTGGTTTGTTCTACATTTGCTTGAGCTTGAGACAAGTTGGCTTGTGCTGTTACCCGTTGGGTTTGAGCTTCAGCAGTTTGGGCTTGAGCTTGTGCCAGATCTGCTCGCAGTCTGCGGTCATCTAATTTTGCTAGTAATTCACCCTTTTTGACAAAATCTCCCTCTCGCAGATCCCGTCCATTAACTTTTTTGAGATAGGTGATAGTTCCTGAGGTTTGGAAGGTCAGGTGTTTGCCTCGCACTGCTGAAACGAAGCCATTGCCAAAAACTAACTGTTGCAGTGGATAAATTTTGACTGGGGTGGCTCGTACAGGTAACCGGTTAGGTTCAGCTGGGGCTGCTGTGATGGTGTTTTGTGATACCTCAGGATTAGGTTGGAACTGTTTGAAAGCGATCGCACCCAATGCTAGAATACCGATACCGAGCAGAAGAAAAGGCCACATCGGTCGCTTTTTGCGGGAGGGATGGGCGGGGGTATTGGTTGCTTCCCTGGCAGCTTCCGTTTCTAGTTCGGGTAATGAGTCTTGTGGTTGCTGTTCAACTCCTTGATCAATATCTTCCTGAATTGGTTGAGGTGAGGACAAGTGCTTTTGAGGCAAAGGATTTGATTTCATTGTTTATTTCCTGTAGCGTCAAGTATTAAGGACTTTTGGGTAGCTTAGTATAGGGAGATCGCCTGTCACCAAGGAGTCTGTTTCTATAGAAATGCCACAGGCGCGCATCATAAGAAGGAGATATCTACCATATATCAGTTAGAGCAACCCTGCCATAAACCCGTGGTATAGCATTCTCTGAAGTTTTGTCAAGTATACAGCTTCAAAACCTCTGTTGAAATCGGGATAAGTACTAAAACCGAGGGATAAGATTATTTTATTAAGGGAGTAGGGAGTAGGGAGTAGGGAGTAGGGAGTAGGGAGTAGGAGCGGTTATCCCTCTATAGGCTTTCAGCTATACGCCAGACGGGATAAATTAATGGCTGCATTTAAATTTTGGTTAATTTGTAAACAAATTACCAATCATAAATTAACCCCACCAGTGTTTTAAACCAGTGGGGTTTGCTGAGGATTAATTGAAACTAATTACAACGATTCAATT
Source organism: Moorena sp. SIO3E8 (assembly GCF_010692445.1). Taxonomy (NCBI): domain Bacteria; kingdom Bacillati; phylum Cyanobacteriota; class Cyanophyceae; order Coleofasciculales; family Coleofasciculaceae; genus Moorena; species Moorena sp. SIO3E8. The sequence goes on from NZ_JAAHHM010000028.1 coordinate 41,547, forward strand.
CCTTGATTCAAAAGGTTAATTCTGAGGATTTGATAGCTGAATGCTTACGTTCACCAGACTAAAAAATACCATCACTAATTCGGCTCTTTGCAAATAATGTATTGATGTTGGTGGTCAGTGAAATAGCTCCACATGCGGCGCATGTCGTTAGTCGAAGTATTAAACTTAATATCGATGTCATTCACTCCAGTGACATACCAGTGTGACCATGAACCATTGAACCAACGAATTTTATAGGCAACAACATCACCCTTCAAATTCTTATTGTCGATCTCAGTATTGAGTCCTTTATCCCATCCTTGAGCTTTGCCTTTTGGTAGTAGAGGCGATTTGTCCGATCCTACCAATCTACAAACTGCTTGAGTGCGAAGTTCATGGTGGATGCAGTCACGTCGACGACAGTTATTAGCTGCAAAGGACGGCTCGCCTGGCAACATGGTTATTGCTGTAAGAACCAAATAATTGAAACCGATCAAGAAACTCTGTTTTAGCTTACTCATGATTCTAGTTTGCTCTTTACTTAAATTAGTAACTAACGGATGCAAATCGGGTGAAAAATATCACCAACGCTTAACTATTATCTTTGCTAGTCTTTGCTAGCACTATTTTGGTTTGGAAAAATTCCTTAACAAGTCAGATCATCTAAACATCAAGGGGCTCAAATCAATTAATTCTAAAATCTAGAGCCTCTTAATAAGCAAGCACCATGATCTGACCCATCCAAGCCAACTAGTCTAAGCCTGGATGTAACTAATGATAAAAATCGCTACGAACTTAAGCAGCGCTCTCTCAAAATAGAGTTTATTGTTGATTATTATCCCCAGAGGGGGTCTTTTCTTTGACGGCTTTAGGTTGGCAACTATGACAACAATGAACTAGTTAACGTTGATGACTGATTTATTTTCCAACAATACTATTACATATAAATCAGTACTCATTGAGCTAGGAAAAGTAAACTTTACTCAATCTTTAATTTAATAAAGTTTTGATGAAAAATATTTTGATAAGAGATAATTCAGTCAATATATAGCGTTTCTCGCAGTTATGAAGATAAAAGAGTTGTAAGTATTCAACCGGACATGATATGACGGCTGACAGCTGACGGCTGAATGCTTACGCCGAAGTCTCTGGTTAACGGTCAACGGTCAACGGTCAACCACAAACCAAACCGGGTACTGACTTCTATCACAGGAGTACTTATTTACCGCTAACTAGTACTTGTTTCTCACATACCAGTACTCGTTTATCGTTAACCAGTACTGGTGTATAACAAACGGGTACCTATGTATAACAAACGGGTACCCGTTTCTCACATACTAGTACTCGTTTCTCACATACCAGTACTGGTGTATAACAAACGGGTACCCGTTTCTCGTTAACGAGTACCCGTTTCTCACTAACGAGTACTAGTTTCTCATATACCAGTACTCGTTTCTCAGTAACTAGTACTTGTTGCTAATAAAATAGTACTTATGTATTAAAAAAAGGCACCTGTTTGTTCTTAACGAGTACTATTTTCTCACATGCCAGTACAGTTTGCTGTTTTATCAGTGCTATAGCAAAGGGAGTAGGGAGTAGGGAGTAGGGAGTAGCTTACAAGGGATTGTTTTCCCGATTCCCGTTCCCCTCCTGGGAGGGGTTAGGGGTGGGTTCCGATTCCCGATGCCCTCCTGGGAGGGGTTAGGGGTGGGTTCCGATTCCCGATGCCCTTGCCCATAGCGCTATATCAATAAATTCACTGAACGCCTCAAAAAAATTCTATCAATTACTCCCAGTTTTTATGAGGATTTTTCTGATTACATTGCTAGTTTTTTTGGAGCACTATAGTTGATGTAAGCTTAACTATGGCAAGATAATCTATGGCTCGACTCAAGCGAAGTTCAAGAAAATTGATGAATGCAGAACGGCGACTTGCTAGTCTTAAATCTATTAACGCTAGGCTCGATTTAGGCAATGGTATGACAATTCAAGAGTTGGAAGCTTCTATCCAATCTGTGAGAGAAAAATTAGAAACTTATAACACTATCCTCTCAACTGTTGATGCGGCCTATAATAATCTTTTAGAAGCAGAAGAGGTATTGACAGACATCAGTGAGAAAATGCTATTGGCCGTTGCTGTTAAGTATGGCAAAAACAGCTTTGAATACGAAATGGCAGGGGGTGTGCGTAAAAGTGAGCGCAAACGACGGATTCGTCGAACTATTGACAGTGCTGAATCAGAGCTAAACTAGACTTCTTACAAAAGTCGGAAGGAACAGGGAACTTTGACTACAACAGCTTTCGGTGCTTTCATCAATATCCTAACTTTAATGGGTAGTGCTATAGCCTTTATCGCAGTTGTGAGGTACAGATTATTTTTTCCCTGTTCCCTCTTTCCTTTTCCCTGTTCCCTCTTTCCTCTTCTCTGCTCCCTGCTCCCTGCTCCCTACTCCCTAAAAACCAGAAATTTGTACTTCACAAGTCGTAGAATTGCTATATTTAAGAAATAATAATAATTGATCGCTGCAGCTATTGCTTAACACCTGCTTTGCCCCATGGATGAAGAACGCTTCCAAGCCTATCTCAGTCTGATTCAAGAGCTGCTGAGTTGTACCAGTGGCAAGCAACCAGAGGTTTTGAACTCCCACCAGGATTTGGTAGATGGGGGGTTGGTGCAGATGATGCAACAGGTGGCGGAGTGGTTGGCAAAGGAGGGCAATAAAGATAATGCTGAATTTTTAACTAATGTTGCCGGTCAGCTAGCTAAGACCCTGGGATTGTCATCAACAAGTCCTACCTCTTCGCAATTGCCCACTGCCGACTCACAATTTAACTTCCTGAGGGAGGTATTGCGGGCAACTGCAAAAAGCAACGGTAACCCGCAAGTGGTTTACCCCCTACTGCAAACAAACCTAGATCACATAGATGATAACTTGGCGCTGCTGTTGCGAGACTGGGCAAAGGCGAAACTGACAGAAGTAGAACCAAAACAAGCCCAAAGTATCGCAGCAGAGATTGTCAATTTCAGTAATTTGATTCAGCAGTTTCCCCTAGGCAGTAGAGCGACTAACTTAGAGATTGCCATTACTGGCTATGAGGTGGTTGGCACTGTTTTTACCCGTGAGGCTTTTCCTGTTGATTGGGCAATGACTCAAAATAATCTGGCAATTGCCTACTGTCAGAGAATTAGGGGAGAGAAGGAAGACAACCTCGAAGTAGCCATCACAGCTTACCAAGCAGCTTTGCAAGTGCGCACCCGTGAGGCTTTTCCGCAAAATTGGGCAATGACTCAAAATAATCTGGCAATTGCCTACCGTCACAGAATCAGGGGAGAGAAAGCAGACAACCTCGAAGCAGCCATCACAGCTTTCCAAGGGGCTTTGCAAGTACTCACCCGTGAGGCTTTTCCCCAACAGTGGGCAAGCACTCAAATTAATCTGGGAAATGCCTACAGTGACAGAATCAGGGGTCAGAAGGCAGACAACCTCGAAGCTGCCATCAATGCTTACCAAGGGGCTTTGCAAGTACTCACCTGTGAGGCTTTTCCTGTTGATTGGGCAACCACTCAAAATAATCTGGGAAATGCCTACAGTGACAGAATCAGGGGTCAGAAGGCAGACAACCTCGAAGCTGCCATCACAGCTTTCCAAGCAGCTTTGCAAGTGCGCACCCGTGAGGCTTTTCCTGTTGATTGGGCAACCACTCAAAATAATCTGGCTGCTGCCTACTTATATAGAATCAGGGGACAGAAAGCAGACAACCTCGAAGCTGCCATCACAGCTTTCCAAGCGGCTTTGCAAGTGCGCACCCGTGAGGCTTTTCCCCAACAGTGGGCACAGACTCAAAATAATCTGGGAAATGCCTACAGTAACAGAATCAGGGGTCAGAAGGCAGACAACCTCGAAGCTGCCATCAAGGCTTACCAAGCAGCTTTGCAAGTACTCACCCGTGAGGCGTTTCCCCAAGAGTGGGCAAGCACTCAAAATAATCTGGCAGTTGCCTACAGTGACAGAATCAGGGGACAGAAAGCAGACAACCTCGAAGCTGCCATCACAGCTTACCAAGCAGCTTTCCAAGTGCGCACCCGTGAGGCTTTTCCTGTTGATTGGGCAATGACTCAAAATAATCTGGCAAATGCCTACCGTAACAGAATCAGGGGACAGGAAGCAGACAACCTCGAAGCAGCCATCAAGGCTTTCCAAGGGGCTTTGCAAGTGTACACCCGTGAGGCTTTTCCCCAAGAGTGGGCACAGACTCAAAATAATCTGGCAAATGCCTACTTATATAGAATCAGGGGACAGGAAGCAGACAACCTCGAAGCAGCCATCACAGCTTACCAAGCAGCTTTGCAAGTGTACACCCGTGAGGCTTTTCCCCAAGAGTGGACAATGACTCAAAATAATCTGGCAGTTGCCTACCGTGACAGAATCAGGGGTCAGAAGGCAGACAACCTCGAAGCTGCCATCAAGGCTTGCCAAGCAGCTTTGCAAGTGTACACCCGTGAGGCTTTTCCCCAAGAGTGGGCAGGTACTCAAAATAATCTGGCAAGTGCCTACCTTGCCAGAATCAGGGGTCAGAAGGCAGACAACCTCGAAGCAGCCATCAAGGCTTGCCAAGCAGCTTTGCAAGTGTACACCCGTGAGGCTTTTCCCCAAGAGTGGGCAATGACTCAAAATAATCTGGCAAGTGCCTACCTTGCCAGAATCAGCGGAGAGAAGGCAGACAACCTCGAAGCAGCCATCAAGGCTTACCAAGGGGCTTTGCAAGTGCGCACCCGTGAGGGTTTTCCCCAAGATTGGGCAATGACTCAAAATAATCTGGCAATTGCCTACAGTAACAGAATCAGGGGTCAGAAGGCAGACAACCTCGAAGCTGCCATCAAGGCTTACCAAGCTGCTTTACAAGTTCGCACCCGTGAGGCTTTTCCCCAAAACCATGCCGAAACCTTATTTAATCTTGGGCTTGTCTACCAAGATACCCAACAGTTAACCAAGGCCTATAATGCTTTTGCTGAGGCTATCGAAACAGTAGAGTCCCTGCGTGGTGAGATTGTCTTTAGTTCTGGCATCGAAGCAGACAAACAAAAACTAGCTGAAAAATACAATCAAGTCTACAGCAGCATGGTTGAAGTCTGCCTGGAACTCAACAAACCCACCGAAGCAATTGAATATGCTGAACGTAGCAAAGGCAGAAACCTAGTAGAACTCTTAGCTAACAAAAACCTATATCCTAAACGCGATCGCTACCCCAACCCAGAGGTTCACCAAGCTCACTGTCAGCAACTCGACCAACTGCGACGGGAAATCCCAGTAATACAGCGAGAGTTAGAGATATTAACAAGAAATCGGGAGTCAGAGGAGAAATACCGGGAAACTATCAAGACAAAGCAGCAAAGGTTAAACCGCTTAAAACATGAGCAGGATAACTTACTCAAGGAAATCAACCAACTAGATCTTAGTTTTCAATTCACCCAACAGGTTGAACCCATTCCCTTTAGTGATATCCAAACCCTGATTGATGACCACACTGCTATTATTCAGTGGTATATCACAGATAATCAGATTCTCACCTTTACCATCACCCGTCAAAATCAGCACCCACAGGTTAGGCAGTCTTCTTATGAAGACTGGCAAGCCCTAATTGATTTGACTAATGAGTATTTGGCTACTTACTACCAGAAAAAAGACCAGTGGAAGAGTAAGCTAGATCAGCTACTAAACCGATTAGCCCAGATTCTACATATTGAGGAAATTCTCCCTGAACTCCCCCAAGAGTGCGACCAGTTGATTCTTATTCCCCATCGCTGGTTGCACTTGTTCCCCCTTCATGCTTTGCCCATCGAGAATAGGGAGCAACAGGCAAACAACAGTGAGCAAAATACCCACACTAACAATGGTTACTTACTTGACCTTGCCCGGTTCCCCAAAGGAGTTCGATATGCTCCCAGTTGCCAATTACTGCAACTGAGTCAAAACCAAGAGCGTCCCGATTTCAGTAAACTCTTTGCTATCCAAGACCCGACTAACGACCTATACTACACCGACTTAGAGATTAACAACATTCTCCCATTATTCCCCTCTTCCCAAGTCTTACCCAAGCAGGCTGCAACCGAAGCTGCTGTTAAGACCAGTCAAGAGATGTCACTATCCCACTGTAATCATTTTTCTTGTCATGGTCAGTTCAATCCAATATCACCCCAAGAATCAGCACTGATTTTAGCCAAAGATGAAAGTCCAGAAGATGGACGCCTTACTGTAGCGGAAATCTTTGGACTAAGTCTCAATCAATGCCGCCTTGTCACCCTCTCTGCTTGTGAAACAGGCATGACTGCAGTTTTCGGTAGTACTTATGATGAGTACAGCAGCGATGAATACATTAGTTTGCCCAGTGGTTTCCTCTATGCAGGTAGTCCCAGCGTTGTCAGTGACCTCTGGATAGTGAATGACTTTGCCACTGCTTTCCTAATGATTAAATTTTATCAAAACCTAAGTCAGTTTCCTACCAGAGAAACCGGTGCAGTTGCCGTTGCCCTCAACCAAGCTCAAATATGGCTGCGGGATGTTAGGAAAGAAGCATTAGAAGAGTGGACAAACCATCTCTCCCTAACTCCCACTCAGGAAGATGACTTGTTTGATTGGTTTGAGGATGAGGGAACAAAAGAACAGCCTTTCCAATCACCTTATTACTGGGCTGCCTTTTGTGCCATCGGTCAATAAAGCTCACTCCAGAATATATCTACTAATTTTTATCATGTCACTGACACCTGAAAATAGAATCGAAGCTTTTATTGATCTAATCAAACACCAACCATCTGTCTTTTTAGCTGAAAATAGGATGGATTTAGAACAACAAATAGACAAGTTTCCAGAAGATGTTGCATCCCTCTCAAATACCATCTCCGATTGGTGCAAAAAATACCCCGACATACGCAAGGCTTTGAGTAAAACCAGAAAAAGCTTATTTGGTTCAAGATTTGAAAACCACAGGGGTCAAACTGACTACATTCCCGCAGCTAACCCCAAAGAAGACTACAAAACAAACATAAAAAACCAGATGCGGGAAAGTTTCCCGGAAACCACTAAGGAGCAAAAACCACAAGACACTAACAAATGAACCAGACACCCACAGCTTGGAAAGCACAAAATCCTAGCCTCACCCTCTACGCCTTTCAGCTTCGCCAAGACATTACCAAAGGCAACCAACAGGTGATGGACAATGCTAACCAACTGTGGGAACAATGTGTTGCCCTTGGCCAACAGCGCAACATCCAACTCCTCAAATCCCTCAAAAAACAACTCCGCAGCTACACTTACGATCCCAAAGATTCTCAGTACCACTACAATCCTAGTAATGAAGACCAAGAAGCAACAGCAGAGGAGAAACCCTATCTAGATGATTGGCTGGAATTGGTGAGGAAAGACCGCCAATCAGATCAAGCCCGTCAGCTGCGTTTTCACACTGACTCAGATCAAAATGGTTTGCGCCTGATGGGAGAAATTTATCCCCTGCGCATTCACGATACCTATGCCCTTGACTTGACCCTACGTTACCGTGAAACTGTAGAGTTAGCCCAGCTAAGTCAGCTCAATCCCACTGACCAAATCCAAGCCTCCATCGGACAGACCCTACTGCTATTTGCTAAACCAGTTAATGTCGAAGAATCCGCCTATGAAGACTTTGCTAATCACTGTGTTGCAGCCTTAGTCAAGGAAACAGCAGACTATCCCCAACTCTCAGCAACGGGTCAACTCTTCGGTAGTCCTATTTTTGAATACGATAACGACAAACAGAAGCCCAGGGAACGCTGTCACATTTTGGTGTGGTTAAACTCTCATCCTGAAACCTTGAGCAAAAGCGTCGATGCTTACCACTCCCTGCTCAATTTGCTCGGTTGTCGCAGTAAAATACATTACGCTTATTCTCAATCTCGCTACTGTCATGATCAAGCCTTGGAACTCTATAGGGAATTAGAGCAAAAGGTAGAGCAATTAGTCCAACCCCCTGAAGAAACCCTAGAGGAACTCAACCAGTGGCTCAAGGAAATACCCCAACGGGCATTTCACTATGCTAAATACCTGCGGGACATGGAAGACCACAGCACTGCGATTACTACGAACATCGAGAACTATAGCTCCAGGTTAGAGAAAATTAAAGAACTGAGTTTGCCAAAGGATAACCTGGCATTTCTACAAACCTTCCTTGACCGCACCTGCAAGCAATTTCAAACTCAGATTCAAGTAGACCTCAACTACCTTAGACCTACTCAACATTTATTTGAGCAGATGACTGCCACGATTCGCGGCATGATCGAGGTTAAGCAAGCAGAAAGCGATCGCAATTTACAGGAAACCTTACAAGCTAACGAAGCGGCTGCCCAAAAACGGGAACAAAAATTAGAACTAGTGATTACCACAGTTGGTACAGGCTTAGCGGTCAGCGGTATTTCGTCCCAAGTTGCCTCTGATGCTATCGAGAAAATTTTACCAGCTTGCCAACAAGCTAAAGACGCTAAAGACCCTAATCTTCCCAGTTATTTGGGCTGCAGTTCCCTAGATATAGTATTTCATCTCCTAGTAGGAGTTATCTTAGCAACTCCTGTAGGCATTATTCTTTGGTGGTGGCGAAGAAAGCCGAAGGGAAGTGGAATTTCCAAGCCTCCCAGGGGTTGAAAACAGGGCGTTATATCATTTCCGGTTGAATACTTATATAGCAATTCTACGACTTGTGAGGTACATTTTAGGGTTTTTAGGGAGCAGGGAGCAGGGAGCAGGGAGCAGGGAGCAGGGAAGAGGGAAGAGGGAAGAGGGAAGAGGGAAAAAATAATGTGTACCTCATGAGTCCTAGAAACGCTATACTAGGCGCGAAAGCAAGGCAGAGGGCAGAAGGCAGAAGGCAGAAGTAAAGGAGTAAGGTTCCAAGGGTAATGGTTTTTTATAACTAAACATGATGTTACTGAGCCAAAGCATGCTATGGCCGAGCTTCACCCTCCCCAAAGTCCCGACTCCCGACTCCCGACTCCCGACTCCCGACTCCCGATTCCCGATTCCCGACTCCCTTTCAGTTTCCTAAGCAAGACCTTATCAAATTCTCAGTTAAGGGTCACTGCCTCCTCAGTTAAGACCTGCATTCTAGTAATTACAGGAAAGCAGTTAAGCGAATCAACCCCAGGAGAAACAAACATGAAAGGTATCGTACTTGGCAGTTTAGGCACGTTATTGATTGCTACCGCTACTACTCCCGTCTTAGCATCAGAAATCGCTGCCAACTCTACTACCAGCCGTAACAATATTGTCGAAGTTAAACCGTTTAACCTGGTCTATCTCGGTTATCAAGGCTACTTTGCTGAGCAAGGTATTCCCAGTAATGCTGGTTTCATCACCGCTGTAAAAACCAAGAGAATTACCGCCAAAGACCTAGTAGCCAGTGCTATTAAAAGAGGAAGATTATCCCCAGAAACCATCAATGATTATACCTATCTGGCTCATGTGAATAGTCAACTATCTAACCTGGATCGGGATTAATACTTACATAAGTTAAGAGCTACATTCTAGTAATTAAAAAAAAGCCGTTAACCAATTAAGCAAATAAATCTTAGGAGAAACAAACATGAAAGGTATTGTACTTGGCAGTTTAGGCACGTTATTGATTGCTACCGCTACCACTCCCGTCTTAGCATCAGAAATCGCTGCCAATTCTACCACCAGCCGTAACAATATTGTCGAAGTTCAACCGTTTAACCTGGTCTATCTCGGTTATCAAGGCTACTTTGCTGACCAAGGTATTCCCAGTAATGCTGGTTTCATCAGCGCTGTAAAAACCAAGAGAATTACCGCCAAAGACCTAGTAGCAAGTGCTATTGAAAGAGGAAGATTATCCCCAGAAACCATCAATGATTATAGCTATATAGCTTATGTGAACACTGAACTATCCAACCTGGATCGGGATTAATACTTAGGTAAGCATTCAGCGGTCAGCGGTCAGCCCTCAGCAGTCAGCCGTCAGCCGTCAGCTAAAAGCGCATAAGCTGATAGCTGACGAAATCTCAAATCCTGGCTGGGGTTTGGATTTCACTATGTGTTTTTTAAGAAGTTATCATAAGTGGTTTTACCAAAGTACAAAAAAGGTGTTTTATGAAAACAGAACAGTCACCTAATATCTTTGAGAGTCAGTGGCAACTCTATCAAAAAATACTGACTAACAATTACATGCAACACCGTGAAATTTACGGGATCTTGCACGCATTTCTAGTCAGCTACTTTCCAACCCCCTTCTCTATACTTGACCTCGGCTGCGGTGATGCTAGCTTCACGGCCCAGGCTTTAGCCAATACCAGGATTGCTTCCTACAAAGGCATTGACCTGTCTGAGCCAGCACTAGAAATTGCTCGTGATAACATCAATTCTATCCCCTGTGAACAGACATTGATCCAGGGCGACTTCTTTGAAGTAGTTTCTGAGTTGGCACAAAACCAGCAGGATAGCTTCGACGGGATTTTCAGTTCTTTTGCGTTCCATCACCTCAGTTTTGAGCAAAAAGATAGTATTATGGCTAAGCTGAGCCATCTCCTAAAACCTGATGGTGTTTTTATTCTGATCGATATGGTTTCCACAGATGGAGAAACCCGAGACACCTATCTAAGACGTTACCTAGAGGGTGTTTACCAAGACTGGGCTCAACTGACTCCGGAAGAAGTTTCCATGGTCGAGGGTCATATATTGTCTAGTGATTTTCCCGAAACCCAAACAACCCTGCAATCCCTTGCCCACAAACATGATTTTAATCGGGTTGAGTGTCTGTATCGGGATCCCCTCAACACTAGCCAAGTGTTGTGCTTTTACAAAAGTAGCGCTAAAAGCCCACTCCAGCTAGGGGCTGTGTGACAGTTTACCTAAGCTTTGAATGAATAGGAGTAGAGTGGGCATCCTGCCCGCTCGGAAATATATTGAAACTGGCAAGATGCCAGTGTCTTGATGCAATAGCGAGTGGGGGAAACCACGGCAGTCGCTCATGGGGGGAACCCCCAAGACCGCGCTGCCTCCCCAAGACCGCGCTGCATCGCTTCCACGCAAGATGCCCATTCCACCTCACTCTTGAAATCGTGGCATTATTCAGCAACGCCAGAAAACTAAGCTCAAGCTCATAAATCCTCAGAAATCAGGTAGGGTAGGGAATAGGGAAACGGAAATCCCAAAGGATCTCAAATCCTTGGAGACCTATCTGTAAGTGGGGTGTCGTTGAGTATGAAAATTATCAGCCTATTAGCTGCGATCGCAATATTTCTAATCTCGGCTTGTTCAAATCAATCTGCGTCAACACCACTAAAGGTGACCATGCATTTGACTGATACCAAAGGCATTGGTGAAGAGATTGGCATTGTCGAAGCAACCCAAACCGAGAAGGGTCTGCAGCTAACCTCGAATCTGTTTGGATTAACTCCTGGAGAACATGGCTTCCATGTCCATACAAACCCCAACTGTGATACAGCCCAGAAGGAGGGTAAAGTAGTTCCTGGCTTAGCTGCTGGTGGTCATTATGATCCAGAAAATACCGGCAAACATGAAGGACCATTCGGTAATGGTCATTTAGGTGATTTACCACGGCTAGTGGTTAATCAACAGGGTGTTGCTAACACTCCAGTAGTAGCCCCACGGTTAAAGCTTGCTAACCTTAAGGGTCACTCTCTGATCATTCACGCCCAAGGTGACAATTATTCAGATACTCCCAAACCCTTGGGAGGGGGTGGTGCTCGAGCGGCTTGCGGTGTGATTTAGCCACAGTCTTGTGCTTTTTAGTGAACGGATATAAATCATGGAGGATTTTATCCCTGTTCTGTCAAACTGGGGTCAAACCTTGATTTTTCTTAGGCTGAAATGACGCAAATTCGTTCGATTGTCCCAAAATGACAGAAGAGGATTATAGCGTTTATCGTACTTATGAGGTACAGTTTCATTTGAGGCTGCATCGCTTAAAACCATGAATGAATATTGCCTTTTGCCTTTTGCCTCTTGCCTTCAAGGGATAAGCAATGTCGCTCATAGCTATGATAATTGCTATATATTCCCCATTTCTTATTCAATCCCTAAAGACTTTTGGATCAGCTTACTATTGGTTTTAATCAGTTCTTGTTGTTCTGGCCAGAATAATGTTGGTAATTCATCTATTGGAAACCACCGCAGCTGGTAACTGAGATGTGGATCAGTAGGAGTACCGTCAATTTGGTCAGTAATGAACAAAAAATAGTAAGTCTTTTTCCAACACTGTTTGGCAAAGTCTAATCGTTCCTTAACTCCCAGTTCAGCAATAAATTTCAGGTCATTTAAGCCCGCTTCTTCCGCAATTTCTCGCTCTGCTGCCTCTAAAAAGCTTTCTCCTGGTTCTACATGACCTTTGGGTAAAACGTATTCCAGTCTATTGCCTTCTTGAACTAGAGCAATGTATATCTGCTGCTCCCAACGGCGGGCAACAATACCACCAGCGGAGGTAGCGTCAGGAACTCCAGGTGGTCGTTGGTACCAAGTTTCATCAATAATCATTTTATATAGCGTTTTTCCTACTTATGAGGTACTTTAGTCCTGGGTTTTAGGGAGTAGGGAGTAGGGAGTAGGGAGTAGGGGGAATAAAATTGACTCTACGTCATTACTATTAAAAATAGTATAATGAGGTTGTATCCTATCCGGTTGACTACTTATCATTCTTGGTTGTTCGTGAAGTTAAAATGGGAATGAAAATTGTTAATTTACCATTGAAAGTTGTCAATTAACAATTAGCACTTAACATAAGCATTCAGCTCTCAGCTCTCAGCTCTCAGCTCATGCGCTACGCGCACGCTACTTGAGGTGCTTTTGAATAAAACAAGTAAGCATTGGTTTAATTTATGTTACGTGAGCACCTCAAGTAGCGTGAACATTGGCCAAAGGCCACGCTTGGCCTGTGGCCACACTGCGCGAACGCGAATGGCTGACGGCTGACGGCTGACGGCTGTTGGCGTAGCCTGCGCGTAGCGCATATGCTTACCACTTAACAATTAACAATTAACACTCAACTAATCTCTACTCCCTACTCCCTACTCCCTACTCCCTGTTCCCTATTCCCTATTCCCTATTCCCTAATATCCATCGCATCTAAGATCGAATCTCGTCTAACTTAGCACGCACTTTCTGGATATCTTGCCACATCAGCCACTTTGGACTACCTGGATCTCGTTTCGGATTCCGCAGTAGGTAAGCAGGATGGAGAATTGGCATACACCACTTATGCCCTTCCCATTCCATCCAGGTGCCGCGAATCTTAGTAATGCCCTGCTTGTTACCAGTTAAGCCTTTTACCGCTGTGGCACCAGTAAACAGAATAATTTGGGGGTCTACTAGGCGAATTTGTTCCAACAAGTAAGGTTTGCACGCTTCAATTTCATCAGGAGTAGGGGTGCGGTTACCAGGAGGTCGGCACTTGACCATATTACAAATATAGACATCTTGTTCACTATCGATGTTCACAGATGCCAAAATTTTCTCCAACAGTTTCCCTGCTCTGCCTACAAAGGGCTTACCAGTCTCATCTTCTTGTTTACCCGGTCCTTCTCCAATAATCATAATTAGGGCTTTAGGGTTGCCACGTCCAATAACAGCCTGAGTGCGGGTAGCTCCTAATTCGCAGCGTTGGCAAGATTGACAGTGTTCTGTCAAGGATTCCATGGTGTCGTAAGTGCCAGCAGGAATAGGGATTTTGGCATCAGTGGGGATTAGCTCCCTTTGGACATTATTGGGTTGTGATGGGGTTAACTCTGACTCGTCAAAAAGACTAAGTTGTTCTCCGTTGGACATGAGGACTCACAGAAATTTTTGCAGGCATAAGGCACCTTACTACTAATAGTAGATTCAGGAGATTGTGAGCAACTAATTATTACAATTATTTCTTCTGATACAGTAATCTTGACAAAAATCCGTAATTATAATATATATCAGGCAACTTCATGCCGGAGGAAGCCATGTACACTGCCCCGCTGTTTAGCGATCGCGCTGATGCCGGTGAGCAGCTCGCTCAAGCACTTATCCCCTTGGTGAGCAGGCTGCACGCTACAGGTATTGATGCAACGCCTATTGTATACGCACTCCCTCGGGGGGGTATCCCAGTAGCAGCACCAGTAGCTCGGGCACTGGATTGTCCGCTAGATATTGTGGTGGCAAAAAAAATTACCACGGCTCGCAACCCAGAATTAGCAATCGGTGCAGTGACTTCCTCCGGAGTTGTACTTTGGTCTGGGCAAAGGCGATGGCGAAACAAAAATGCTCAATGGCGGGAAATAGTATTAGCTCAAGCTCAAGAAAAAGCCCAAGCTCAGCTAGCTCAACTGCAACCGGGTTGCCCGAAAACCAATCCTACTGGTTCCCTAGCCTTGCTGGTTGATGATGGCATTGCCACTGGCATGACCATAGCAGCAGCAACGGAAGCAGTAAAAGCCCACAATCCAGCACAGGTCTGGATTTGCACACCAGTTGCACCAGGAGGATTAATAGGCTGGTTATCAAAGTGGTGCGATCGCATGGTTATCTTACAAACACCAGAACCCTTTCTGAGTGTTAGCCGCTTCTACCTCAACTTTCCTCAAGTTAAAACCAAAGAAGCTCTAAGCTATTTACAGGAGCATAACTATCAGGATAAATATATTAAAATATCAGAGACCTCAGTCAAAGGTAGCTTGGATCATTAACTAGCTGTTTTAATCTATGAGACTTTGGCAGTTTTGGTGGCGAACATTAGTGCTTTCAACCCAGTACAATCCACCAGAGTTCGTTGAATTAATGATGACCTCATTGGCAATGGCTTTACTAGCCACCTGGGGATATTATACCGATGACTGGCCCTATCTGGTACTCAGTTCTAGCTTTGCCATGGGAGCAGCCGTATCCATGTGGGTAAGGGGTACAACCATGCCTTCCGCTAATTCCCGTATGGTGCAGGTAATAGCTATCCTGTTGATCATCTACAGCTTTTATGCTTTTTCTCACCTTGTCGATTACATCTAGACTGAAATGTAAACTGTAAATACTCTGGTGATACCGAATCCACTAACCAAATGCCATTATCAGAACAATAGAAGCTGTGACCGGCTTTGTGCATAGCTGCAGCATCAATAGCAAAAACTACAGGGCGACCATGCCTTGCTCCCACTTTTTTTGCAGTTGCCATATCCGTCGATAGATGAACATGGTGTCGCGACATTTTACACAAACCTTCGCGCAGAATTGATTCAACTGCGCGGTGACCTGTGCCATGATAAAGCACATCTGGTGGAACCAAAAGTTCTAGCTGTAAATCAACTTTAACCGTATGACCTTGATTGGCACGAATTCGGGTACCTGTGGAGTCGAAAGAAAAGCGCTTTTTGTCATTTTTGGCAACTACTTCATTTAAATCAGCACGGCTGATCCGAAAAGAATGCTTTTTAGAGGCCGCCAGTAGTTCCTCAACACCAACCCAGCCACCAGGAGCGAGTGTGATCCCAATTCCCTCAGGCTGGTGCCGAAGATGCTTACTCAAATATTTACTAATTTTGACTAACCGAGACGGATTCATATTGATATAGTAGTTTGCTATTTTTTAAGTACATATTTAGGTTTTTTTAGGGAACAGGGAACAGGGAATAGGGAACAGGGAACAGCGATGCAGCGCGGTCTTGGGGGTTTCCCCCATGAGCGACTGCATCAAGACGGGAACAGGGAATAGAGCAGTTTGTATGCAAACTAAGTTATTTATTATTGCAAATTAATAAGTCGATTTTATTTTTTTAACTTCATTTTCATAATTAAATTATCTGCAAATCGCTATTATTTTATAATAGTGGTGATAAACATTATTAAAGACCGCGCTGCATCGCTTTTCGTCAATTATTATTCCCTGTTCCCGATTCCCGATTCCCGATTCCCGATTCCCGATTCCCTGTTCCCGATTCCCGATTCCCGATTCCCGATTCCCGATTCCCGATTCCCGACTTCTGGAACAAGTCTAGTCGAGATCATCCTGTAGTTCTTAATTGGGAAAGTAACCTTGAGAATATCCGAGCAATATTCCAAGCATCATCTCCTCCCCGGTGGTGAGTACCTTCCAGCGGTAGATTGAGTAAATCCAAAGCTTGTGCCATACCAACTTCATGGGGCAAAGCATAACTAATGGCAAACAAGGTCTTGATGTTGATATGTCTGGGACCGAAGGGATATCTCAAAAAACGAGATGTACACTGTTTCTGAAATTGATTTCGATCATAATCCCCATAGCTTGCCCACACTCGCCGAGCAGATAAATACTTATCCTGTAGAATTGAACACGCTTCAACAAACGAAATTCCCTGGTCAACTTGCTCCTGGGTTAATGTAGTTAGTTTGGTACAAAATTCACTGACCCTTGAGCGTTCTGGTTTTACCAAAATACTATCTTTTTCCAGGGGCTTCCCAGAAACAACATCCAATACACAAATCCCAATTTCAATGATTTCATTTTCTTGTCCTGGGGGTGGCTTCCCTTGCCAACAGGTTGCTTCAACATCCACAACAAGAATTTGGTCGAGTTTTTTGGACATATTAGCCTCCGGCTAGTTGATGTTGGTCAGAATGTAGAATTAAGAATTGAGAATTGAGAATTAAGAATTAAGAATTAAGAATGTAGAATTAAGAATGTATAATGTATAGCGTTTATAGGATTTATTAGGTACGCTTATCAAGCTCAAAGTCCCCCTTGATAAGGGGGATTTAGGGGGATCCATTTGTACCTGATGGCATAGCGATGCAGCGCGGTCTTGGGGAGGCAGCGCGGTCTTGGGGGTCTCCCCCATGAGCGACTGCCGTGGTTTCCCCCATGAGCGACTGCATCAAGACAGATAATTGCTATAGAAGACAGAATGTAGAATGTAGAATGTAAAATTTCAAATTCTAAATTCTAAATTCTAAATTCTAAATTCTCAAATACTGTGTTTGTATTACATTATAATACAAATTGCCAAGCATGTCTACTCAAGACTCTCCAACTCAAGACTCAGTACGTAAGCATATGCGCTACGCGCACGCTACTTGAGGTGCCGTCAGCCGTTGGCCAATGACTGATAGCTGATAGCTGATAGCTGATAGCTGATAGCTGATAGCTGATAGCTGATAGCTGATAGCTGATAGCTGATAGCTGATAGCTGATAGCTGATAGCTGATAGCTGATAGCTGATAGCTGACCACTGACCACTGACCACTGACGCACTCAAGACTCACTACTATTAACCAGTCTCTGGATCGGCTTGATTGATCCGACAATAATAATTAATGCGGAAAGGGCAACAATAGGCACAACTGGCAGAAAACCGAAGGTAAGACTTTTGGGAATAATCCCTAACTGAAAGCCAATCACTGCGGCTTCACCCACAAGAATCGATACAATACAGGTTAGAGGATGAATAGTTTTGCTATACAATACTGCAATTACCGTGGGAAACAGTACTGCTAATCCGGTAAAGGCTTGGGTTGCGATCGCAGTAATGGTATCTGGGGGATTTTTGGCGATAATTAAACCAATAATTGCCAATAAAACAATCAGTAGTCTACCAACAAAGGTTTGTTCTTTTAGGGAAGCGGTTTTACGGAAATAAGCAAAATAAATATCTCTGGTTAGCATGGAACTGAGAGCCAAAAGCTGGGAGTCTAAGGTTGACATCAAAGCAGCTAATGCTCCGACCATCACTAAAGAGGCTAGCCAGATTGGTGTATGTTCTGCTAGCATCATCGGAAACACTTGATCAGATGCTTTTGCTGTCAGGTCAGAAAAGGAAATATGTCCCCACATTCCGATTAGTACCGGACAAATAAACATGATAGCGCTTACTAGGGGATAAATCACTACCGAAACTTTTAGGGAATTGCTATTTTTTGAGGTATAAAATCTCATGAACATCTGGGGAAACATAGGAACACTAAGCATCCAGAGAATCATGAAGCTAAACCACTTACGATAGGTAAAAAAATTATCTATACCCTGTCGAGAAAACAATTCAGGTTTAAGGGTGTAGACAGTACGGTTAGCTTCAGCAATCCCTCCCAGACTAGAAGCAATTGCTGCCACTGCTGCTAACATTAAGGTAAACATTAAAACCCCTTGGATAACATCGGTTAGGGCAACGCTTCTCATCCCCCCCATGAACACATACAGCACGATCACAATTGTTAAAAAGGTAGCCCCTGTAAAATAAGGAATTTGTCCATTGGTTAAGGTTTCAATAATATAGCCAGCTCCAATCGGTTGTAGGGTTAAGTAGGGAATGGTGAAAA
Source organism: Moorena sp. SIO3E8 (assembly GCF_010692445.1). Lineage (NCBI taxonomy): Bacteria > Bacillati > Cyanobacteriota > Cyanophyceae > Coleofasciculales > Coleofasciculaceae > Moorena > Moorena sp. SIO3E8. The sequence goes on from NZ_JAAHHM010000028.1 coordinate 59,825, forward strand.
TTACCATAACCCCCAGAAAAATTAATTTGAGGGTATTGCTAATCCCAGGGGATACACCTGTGCTACGGAAACGAGCTTCCATCAATTCAGAAGGGGTAATTAAGCCGTGTTCTTTACCTAAAAGCCAGACTCGATAACCGATAAAATAAAAGGTTAGTGCGATTAAGCCAGTTCCAAACCCCATCATTCCGTAATAACTCAGACCAATGCGATACCCTGAGCCTGAAAATCCCAGAAAAGCAAAGGCGCTGAAATTAGTAGCAATTAGGGTAAAAAATAGGAGAATTGCTCCCATGTTACGGTCAGCTAAAAAATAATCATCAGGGGTGTTTTGTTGTTGGCGATAACCAACTAGTCCTACCACCAGGGTTACTAATAAATACCCAGCGATCACAACATAGGGAATAATCGAGTCTAGTGCCATAGTTTTAACGGTCTTCCTTAGACGAAGTGTAAGCTATCAGCTATCAGCTATCAGCTATCAGCTATCACACCAATTAAAGTAGGGTGGGCAAAGTAATATAATCTAGAATACTCACGCATAAGCAAACTGTTTTTGCCCACCCTACAAGCTGCTATCAGCTATCAGCTTATGGGTTAAGTCACAGGCTAGAAGCCTGTTCCAGACTACTTGAGGTGCCATTGCCCAAAGGCTGACGGCTGACAGCTGACGGCACCTCAAGTAGCGTGCGCGTAGCGCATATGCTTACGACGAAGTTTCCCAGAAATTTAGCACAAATAGTAACAACGCGACTGCGAGGATAATTTGTAAGGCAATAAAATAGAATACCCAAGGGGGAAGATGAAGGAAGGAGAAGGAAATGTCTTGCTGCCAAGACCAGAAATCTTGGGATAGCAGGAAAATTACCGTAAAGCAGAAAAACCAGAAAAATGAGGATTTTAAAATTGGCATCAGCACTTTAGGAAAGGGAGTAGGGAGTAGGGAGTAGGGAGTAGGGAGTAGGGAGTAGGGAGTCGGGAGTCGGGAGTCGGGAATATGGCATCAAAATTATCACAATTCCTAAACGGATTGCTATTACTAGTCGCAACTTTAGTGAGAGCTAGATTAATCTGAATGGTAAAAGAAAGCACTAACTAAGGTATGCTAAAAAATACTGTTTCCTACTGATCAACCATTATAGGTAAGCTAGGGTCCATTTAATTTTCCTATTTTCGTGAGCAAGGCTACGTCACAAGCTTTTTCATTACCGATTCCCGATTCCCGATTCCCGATTCCCGATTCCCTGTTCCCTGTTCCCTGTTCCCTGTTCCCTGTTCCCTGTTCCGAAGCGTGCAGCGCAATAAAATTAGATTACCATAAACGGCATGGCAAATTTCTCTCATCGACCGTTAGCCGTTGATTTATTTGCTGGTGCTGGTGGTTTCTCCCTAGGGATTGAGCAGGCGGGGTTTGATGTTGCCGTTGCCGTTGAACAAGACCCAATTCATGGGGCAGTGTATGCCTTCAATTCCCCCCAAACCAAGGTTTTATGTACCGACGTTGCTACCCTGTCTGGTCAGGAAATTCAGAAAGCCCTGAGGGAGTGGGCAAGTCAAAGGGGGCAAAACCAAGACTGTAGAGAGGTTTCATCGCAGGTTTCTACCATTGATCTAGTGATTGATCTAGTCATTGGTGGACCCCCTTGTCAGGGATTCTCCTTGATCGGTAAGCGTCAAGTAGATGATGCACGCAATAATTTAGTGTTTGAGTTCTGCCGTTTGGTCAAAGAACTCCAACCACGCTATTTTGTGATGGAGAATGTTCCAGGCTTAGCTCAGAACAAATACCAAGACCTGTTTGAGCAGCTCATCAGTGAGTTTAAAGCAGCTGGCTACAGGATAACTGAGCCAGTCAAGGTATTGAATGCAGCAGATTTTGGCGTGCCTCAAAAACGGCGGCGGTTGTTTTTACTGGGTTCTAGGCTTGGGGAAACACCAGTGGTTTATCCTGACTCAGAACTAGGCTCTCACCAATGGGTAACTGTTAAGGATGCGATCGCAGACTTGCCTAACTTAGATGATTTTCCTGAACTCCAGAAAAGCGATTGTGTTGAACTAAAACCAAAACAGCTAGACCTGCTGCAAGCGTTAGCCATGCCCTATGTAGAAAAGTTACGGGATGTAATCACCGATCCTGGTAACTTTGCCTATCCCCGCCAGTGGAATCCTAAACTATTAACCAGTTCCCTGCAAACCCAGCACACGGAAGCGTCGATTGAGCGGTTTAGAAACACACCCATGGGCGAGGTAGAAACTACCAGTCGCTTACGACGCTTACACTGGGATAAACCATGCCATACCCTCAGAGCAGGTACTGGTTATAAAAACGGTCGCTACACCTCTCCTCGCCCCATTCATCCTGATTACCCACGGGTGATATCGGTGCGAGAGGCCGCTAGACTGCACTCATTTCCAGATTGGTTTCGCTTCCACCACACCAAATGGCATGGATTTCGACAGGTCGGTAATGCTGTACCACCACGATTAGGACGGGTTTTGGGTAAACAAATTATGACAGCCTTGGCCCAGGAACCATCAGTGCCAACCACAATTATAAAGCTCTCAGATACCAAACTGTTAACCTTTAAACAGTTTCAGGCATCCAAATATTGGACTATATTAGTATTTATTCCTTTTCTAATTTGCTGCTTCCTTCCTCCTGTCGTTCTCTTGTCCTAGAATCAACATGCTGTATATCACGACCGTCAACGCTGATCGGCTACTAGTTTGCCATCGTTGTAACTCAGATCACAGCTTAACCGCGATCCCATCACAACACATCGTGAGCTCGAATCACTACTAGCTAGGACTCTCTCTCACAGAAGATCTCTTCAAAATTGCCGATAGTTAAAATTACAGAGATTATGTGGAGCCCATGAAACCTTCTCAAGTGATCTTCCCCAAATTCCCGGTTAAGCAAATAGCTCAGCGTATTATTCATATGCGCCAAATTACCCGCATTGACCAACAGCTCTTTATGTCAGCTTTACGAGGCAAGGCATCACTTTCACTAGAAGAGCAAACCCTAGTCCAAGAGATTCATGACCGTTTGAACCGTGGATTGATTCGAGTAGTGGAATAAACTATATCACTTCTGGTCATGATGGTCAAACCAATCAAATCTAGGGGCGCTTCCCTTGCGCCCGAATCCTGTGCGCTCTTTAACCTGTGGTTGGCAGCAAGTGATATAGCGCTACGCTTAGGGTCAGAAGTTATAAGTCAGAAGTCAAAAGTAAGCTAGGACTAAGTTTCGGAGTTTAGGCAGAAACCAGCTATGCTGAAGTAAAGGAGTAAGGTTTAATCCCAGAAGGTTTTTGATCACTAATTATGGGGAGATGATATCAAACAACCCCCAACCTGGGATTAGATCATCTCGGCATAATTACTCTTAATAGAAATTTTGACCAGCACCTGAGCACCCCATCTTCTGCTACGCTATCACTAGCTAGATCTAAACGAGATCAGTTGCTAGTGGTGCTTCAGGGGAGCGCTCATTTTCCGCCTCTAGCCCTTGGTTATGTTGCTGCCCGTAACGCACCACTAGCTCAAACAGCTTACCTAGATCCAAAATAGATCAGTGTTCATCTCAGTTTTTGTTATTATTAGATTTTGTGAGTTGATAGTTGCATTGAACTCTGGCTGATCGTTTCTTGTCAGCCAGGTGCAACTTTTCTTGTTCCCAAGGCAGGTTACTGGCAAGATGCCAGTTCCACTGATTCCCAAGGCAGGTTACTGGCGAGATGCCAGTTCTACCTAGGGTTTGCTGAAAAAGTCTTTTGGTAAGGGATTGAGTCAGGAGTCAGGAGTCAGGAGTCAGGAGTTAGGAGAATTATATAGAAGGTAGTCCGAAGAATTCTCCCTTGATTTTTCTGCCCTTGTCTGCCCAAAATCCTAACTTTTTGAGCTTTTTGGACCGATTTGCTTGCACTTTTTTCGACCCAAAAAGGCGAAAACCTTTATCTGTCAATGCGCATGAGAGTTAATCAGCAAGCCCTACCTATTCCCGATTCCCGATTCCCGATTCCCGATTCCCGATTCCCGATTCCCTACTCCCTACTCCCTCCTCCCGAATGGCAATCAAGATTGGGCAATATCTGATCAACAGGAGTACCCCGAAAAGGATGAGCCGTCAGAATAATCGTGCCATCCTTTGCTATTACCCAGCCTTGGGCTTCGATAATCACTTTTTTTTCTTGGGGAGGTTGAGGCTGTGTTACTGAACGCGATTCGTGGCCAAAGGCCAATGGTGGCTGCTGTAATGGTTTTCTGCTGCTGGCTAAGCCAGGACGAGTTCGCCACCCCACTGTTCTGTGGGCATTAATCACCGGATCTTCTGGAGTCGGTGGTAAACCTCCTTTACCGGTAATGAAAAAGGAACTGCCCCCAGCAATCCGATTGTTCTCAAAGCCACAAAGGTCATTGGCCAGGATGGCTTCTGCATCGACCAGGCTTGCTGGTAATTCGGTTAAGCCTGATGTGGGGTCTACGTCTGGGGTGTTAAGGATTACTTCACCGTTGAAGGATGAGCCAAGGTTGGAGGTGGAAGTGATGTCATTGTCTGGAGTGAGACGGTCTCGAAATTCTAAACCAAAGATGCCTTTTGCCTTAATGGTCACACTACCTCCTCGGCCTTGTTGAGCATTAGCGGTGATGTCGCTATTTCCGAGACCGAGTAAGGTGTCAGTATCAATAACTATATTGCCGCCAGTTGTTGTATTCCTAGCGTCAGTTAGAATCAAGCTTTCGTTGAGGAGTCGGATGTCACGAGCTTCTAGGATAATATTGCCTTTTTCTCCTGCTGTTTCTGCTGTGATCCTGCCACCGTTGTCAAGGAAGATGGAGTTGGCATTAATATCTACCGTGCCTGCTGAACTACCCTGTTCAAAGCTTCTAGCACTAACAACTGCTCCATCAGAGATTATTAACTCCCCAGTGGTAATACTCAACAACTCTCCGGCATTTCCTGTTGCTTGAGCTTGAGTAAACAAGCCGCTGGGAATTTGACCATCGGCTGAGGTACCAATCAGTTGAACAGTAGAGTCGGCATCTACAGTCAAATTGCCTCCATTCCCTTCACCGAAAGTGGTAGCGGAAACAACTGCTCCATCAGAGACGATTAACTCCCCAGTAGTAATACTCACATCTCCCGCATTTCCTGTTGCTCCCCGATTAGCTTGAGTAGACAAGCCACTGGAAATTTGACCATCGGCTGAGGTACCAATCAGTTGAACCTTTGAGTCCGCATCTACAGTCAAATTGCCCCCATTCCCTTCACCAAAAGTGCTAGCTGAAACTTCTCCTCCATCAGAGACGATTAACTCCCCAGTGGTAATACTCAAATTTCCGGCATTTCCTGTCCCTTCAGTGTCAGCAAACAAGGCGCTGATAAACTGAACATCGGCTGAGGTACCGATGACTTGAACCTTTGAGTCCGCATCCACTATCAAATTGCCCCCGTTCCCTTCACCATCTGTGCTAGCTGAAACAACTGCTCCATCAGAGACAATTAATTGCCCAGTGGTAATCTTCAACTCTCCGGCATTTCCTGTCCCTTCAGTGTTAGCAAACAAGCCGCTGGCAATCCGACCATCGGCTGAGGTACCTATCAGTTGAACCTTTGAGTCCGCATTCACTGTCAAATTTCCGGCATTTCCTTCACCATCTGTGCTAGCTGAAACAACTGCTCCATCAGAGACCATTAACTTCCCAGTAGTAATACTCAACTCTCCCGCATCTCCTGTTCCAACAGTTTCAGCAAACAAGCGGCTGGCAAACTGACCATCGGCTGATCTACCAATAAGTTGAACCGTAGAGTCGGCATCCACTGTCAAATTTCCCCCATCCCCTTCACCAACAGTGGCAGCTGAAACTTGTGCTCCACCAGAGACCATTAACTGCCCAGTGGTAATCCTCACATCTCCTGCTTTTCCTGTCCCTAGAGTTTGAGTAGTCAAGAAGCTGGGAAACCCACCCGAGGCTGAGGTACCAATCACTTGAACAGATTCAGAGGCATCCACAGTCAAATTTCCCCCGTCCCCAAGACCAAAAGTGATAGCTGAAACAACTGCTCCATCAGAAACCATTAACTCCCCAGTGGTAATACTTACATCTCCCCCCTGTCCTGAGCCAGTTACATCCGCAGTTATCCTAGAACCACCCTCAAGACTCAACTGAGAAGCCTCAACCACTATCCCACCACCACTTCCACTGCCGTTGGTACTCGCAAAAACAAAAGAGCGATCGCGTAAATTCACATTAGCCCCCTGCACCTGGATACTGCCACCACTTTCGCCACTGGTCTCAACTAATGCACCCTCGGACAAACTAATATCCTGAAACTCTTGAACTGTTGAATAATCCAACACAAAACTAGTATCTGTTGGCGTCAGCTTCACCACACCATTAGAACCAACACTCCCCAGCTCAATGCGTCCATCGGTTGCTGTTAACTGACCACCAGCAATAGTAATGTCACCACCAATCAGCCCTAAGGTTTCACCATTTGGTACCTGAAAAAGACTAGACTGATTAGTAATACTTCCTGGATTGGATCCATATTGCAACCCAGATGGAATATTAATGGTCAACAACGGTGTTTCATTGGGATTTTTAGCGCTGAAAACTGTGCCATCTTCAAACAAGACACTATCAGCAGTACTCCCAAAAAATGAGCCTCCCAGATCTAGTCTGCTATTGGGACCGAAGACGATACCGTTGGGATTTATCAGAAACAAGTTAGCATTTCCCAACACTCCCAGAGTTCCTAAAATATTGGAAACATTTGTTCCAGTTACCCGACTCAGGATGTTCTGAATTCCCGTTGGATTCGCAAAATAAACTCGCCCAAACTCCGCCACATTAAAATCTGAGAAGCTGTGGAACAGATTGCTCTCTCTAATCGCCCCACCTTCTATCAAATCCGCTAGGTTTCCATTAACATTTACATTGGGCGTTACCACAGAGCTTTCATTCCCCAAGGTATTATCTGGGGTAATTTGCCCTAATGCCGTAGTTGCAGCTAGTAGAGAACACAGAACACAAGGACTTGCTTGCAGAAGTCGGTAAACCAAAGCTTTCATGTTTATCAATCAAAATGCTCCCGATGCCTGGGATTATTCCATAAAATACCTGTTGATTCTGTTAAGTTTTATAGCGCTATGGGCAAGGCAAGAGGCAAGAGGCAAGAGGCAAGCAAGGCAAGAGGCAAGAGGCAAGAGGCAAGAGGCAAGAGGCAAGCAAGGCAAGAGGCAAAAGTGGAATGGGCATCATCGTGGAATGGGCATCTTGCCCGTTTCATTTTCCGGCGGGCTATCTCAACACTGGCGACCGAGAAGTGGTAACAACCAATGCATCAGCCATGGGTATAGGTGTTGACTATGGGAAATAATATTAAGTTATCTCCTGTAAAGGGGACCAAGAGCCAGCCTTCCAGCCTGACGAAAACTCTAAGGCTGGCTCTCCCCGTGGATTTTATTTTGTCCACAATTTTAGTTTACCACAAAAATTATATAATTATAGCATATTTTGAAAATTTTTGTAACAAATTTTTTTTGAGGGAGTCGGGAGCAGGCGGTGTAGGGTTTGTGATAGTGATTTTGTCTTGGGATTTAGCTGGGGGAAAGCGCGTTCGCTTTTAGCGGAAGCTTTGCTTCATCGCCTTTGGCGGAAGCTGAGGCCGTAGGCCACGCTTTGCGTTCGCGTAGCGTCGGCTTTGCCGAAACGCTTCATCGCATAACCACGCGCAGTGGTGCGTTACGGAACCCGGCGGGCTGTCCCAAGGCGGGCGAAGAGGCGGAAAATGAGGCCAAGCCCGCCCCTAACGCACCCTACTGGACTGTTGCCTGTTCCCGATTCCCGATTCCCGATTCCCGATTCCCGATTCTATTGCATTGTCGCCATCTCTAAAAGGGTGGTAAGGGGTGTCAGAGGGGTTAGAAAAACTATTGCAGCGATGCAGCGCGGTCTTGGGGGTTCCCCCCATGAGCGACTGCATCAAGACACTGTCACAATCTCTAGGTAGAGGGTGCTAAGGGGTGTAAAGATTGCAAGCATTGTAAAGGTTGGAAGGGGGGGTAAAAAAACTATTGCAGCGATGCACTAATGGGTTATAACAATTCCAAATTCTCTGTACCTCATAGCTATGATAAACGCTATAAAGTAGTTACTATTAGTAATAAATTCAAAAGCATTTTTTAACGTGATATACTTATAGTCAGTATGAAGGCTCGGTAGTATAAGCCATGAGTAATAGTGACTTGTATAATCAGGATTTTTTTCTTTGGACTGATCTAACTTGTAAGCAACTTAAAACAAGAAACTTTGATGAGTTGGATATAGAAAATTTAATTGAGGAAATAGCAACCTTGGGACGATCCGATAAACGAGAGATTCAGAGCCGACTTAAGGTTTTGATGGAACACTTGCTTAAAAGGCAGTACGTGAATTCAGAGCCTGATTATCGAGGTTGGGAAAAAACAATCAATGAGCAGAGAGAACAGATTAATCTTTTGTTGTCTGAATCTCCCAGTCTCAAACCTTATCTTGAATCGGTCTTTTTGGATTGCTACAGATATCCACTAAAGGTCGTTAGCAAGGATTATCCATCTACTTGCTTCCCCCAAGATTGTCCTTTTACCCCTGATATCCTAGATCAAGATTAATCTTGTGGCATAACTACCACCGATTAGTACTTTTGTCTATCGATATATCATAACTAGTCCCGATTCCCGATTCCCGATTCCCGATTCCCTACTCCCTACTCCCTACTCCCTACTCCCTACTCCCTAATCCTCACAACCAATTTCCCAGCAAAATAAAAGCCGACCAGTAATAGGGGTGATTAAATTGCTCACTCTGCAACAGCTCCTGTTGAGCAAGACGCAGAGCTTCAGCCTTGGTAACCTGGCCTGTGGCTAACTTCTGGTAGAAGCGAGTCATTAACTCTGCAGTGGCTAGATCGTCCACATACCAGAGACTGGCAATGGTACTGCGTGCCCCCCCACGCACGGCAACACCAGCCAATCCCAAAGCGGCTCGGGAGTCTCCCACGGCTGTCCGACAAGCACTGAGGACGAGTAATTCAATCGGATTTTTTTGCTTTTGATCCGCTGAGATCAGACTATTTAACTCATTGAGATTGATCACGTCATCCCAGGTCAGGAGAAAGGTTTCTTCCGCTACTGAACTAAATTCACCATGAGTGGCCAGATGAACGACTTCGTAACTAGAGGTATTAACGACTGTATTGAAGTTAGATTCAGTAAAGGATTCATTGAGTAAAATCAATGAGGGAACTTGAGCCATGATATTCTCTAATTCCACCTTCACCCCAGGAAGTGATCCTAAATTTGGACGATGGGGACGAGTTTCCGTGACTCCAGCAGTCAGAACTGAAACCTTTTCTCTGACATTGGCTTGAGAGTCGATTAGTTGTAAACTGGGTGCTAGGGCAATACTATATTTCTCGGTCAAATAGTTTTCTCCGTCATAAAGGACGGACATAGGAATATTGCGCAAAGCCCCATCGGGGATAAATACTAAAGTGCGGATGTTACTGTTGGCTAGTTCGGTTTCAATCGGACCGATTAACCAGTCGTGTATTGTTTGTAAGTTTTCCTTTCTCAGAGCTCGCCAAAGGCTAGTAATATCTCTGTTTACCGAAGCGATTTGTTCTTCTATTTCTGTTTTGGGTAAATTAGTGGTGATCTGGCGAAGAGGTTGTCCGGGCAAGGTGACAATTACTTCCAGCCGGTCTGGCAAGATAATGGTATAGAAGATAGCGGCGTTAGGATCTATTTCGTCGATATTAACGGGTTTAGCATCTAGACAGGCATCCCGAAAAAAGTTGTCTAGTTCTGCTAGTTGCAGGGATTCAATTACATCTCGTGCTTGTTTGAGGTTTTCTTGAGATGCATTGGGTTCGAGCAGTAGTCCTACTAATTCTCGGTAGACTGGTTCGACGCTTTCTCGAAACTCAAACTGAAGATCGCTACTAATGGCGACTAGGTCGCTACGGATAGATTTGAGGGTTTGCAAGGATTGAGAATAAGCCGCGATCGCGGAGCGTGACCTTCGGTCAATCGCGTTTTTTTTATCCTGTTTTAGATTGAGGATTCTGCCCAGTTGCCATTGCCATTGATAGGCTAAATCGGGAGCCTGGATTTCTTGAGCAATGACTAACGCTTTTTCGGTTAAGTCTTGGGCTTCATCAAGACGTGATTGCTTTTCGTATAAGGTTCCCAAGTTACCAATGGCTTCAGCTTCCCCTCGTTTATCTCCTAATTTTCTAGCCAGCTTAATAGCATCGGCGAGATAATTAGCCAGAGATTTCGGAGTTTTTAGTTGTGTGTTTTCAGATTTTAATAGGGTTTTAGCTAGATTAATTCTAGCATTGATAGCGATTTTACTGGGAGGTAATTTAGTTAAGGTGTTGTCGATAGCTGGCAATAACTTTCTGGCTTGTGACCACTCTTGTTTAGTTATCACTATACTCAGTTGATTTAATTGCCCTTGAATTTTACTATCCGGTAAGGGAGATTCCTTGACAACTCGTTGATAGAACTCTATTGCCTCTTCTGTCTTTCTTTGTAATCTAGCTGTATCCCCCAAACTGAGCAGAATATCAGCAATTAAGGTTTGATTTTGGAAGTTTTCCGCTATGGCTAAACTTTGTTGTAAAATTGCTTGAGAGTCTTTGAATTTACCGACTTGGCGCAGCACATCACCTAGGTAGTGGAGGGCAGTACTTTTGAGTTTGCTATCGGGTTGGTTTTGGAGGGTTTCTGTGATTTCAGTTAAGGTTTTACTGGCTTGATTATACAACCCTAATACTCGGTAGGCTTGCACTTGGTAAATTTGACTTTCTGTTAATCTAGTTAAGTCTCCAAGCTCTTGGTAAATAGCACTAGTTTGCTGCCAAGTCGATAAGGCTTTTTCCCCTTGACCTAGTGATAAGTATACTTGTCCTTGGACTGACAGAATTTGGGCTTGTAATTGTTGACGATCTTTGGTATGATCAAGATATGATAGTTTGGTTAAACTCTGGGATAGGGTTTGTTTAGCTTGGTCTAGGTCTCCCAACGTTTGATAAACTAACGCTAGATTGACTAAGGCGTTAATCTCACCAATAAGGTCCCCACTATCGCTGTAGTTACTAATAAGTTGCTCCAACAACGGTATCGCCTCTTGGTATTGACCTGTTTCATAGAGTTGTTGGGCTTTTTGGTCTAGGGAATCGGGAATCGGGAATCGGGAATTGGGAATTGGGAATCGGGAATCGGGAATTGGGAATCGGGAATCGGGAATCGGGAATCGGGAATCGGGAATCGGGAATCGGGAATCGGGAATTGGTTGTGATTACTGGAGAATTTGATAAGGCTTTCCCGGATGGTAGGAAGCAGGTTAATGCGATTGCAATTAGAAATGATAGTTTTTTCATAATAATTAAGGGAATCGGGAGTAGGGAATCGGGAATCGGGAGTAGGGAATCGGGAGTAGGGAATCGGGAATCGGGAATCGGGAATCGGGAATTGGGAATCGGGAATTGGGAATCGGGAATCGGGAGTAGGGAATCGGGAATTGGGAATCGGTAAAAATCCTGGTAGTGGTATACAATTCTTGACTTTAGCTCCCGAAACCTTAACCAGACCAACGCCTACATCACTACATCTTTACCAGTACCATCAAAAAATCAAATCAAAGGAGTTTTTTCCTACTCTTACCTGCTCCGAAGCTCCCTCTAGATAACGTTTTCAATTAGATCATGAAACCAAATTCTGAGTTATCAAAACATCAAAAAATCCTAGGTTTTCTTTCCTACTATTCCCTACGGTGCGCTTTCCGTAGGCGAATTAAATTCGCCACGGGTCGCACCGCTCCCGACTCCCGACTCCCGACTCCCGACTCCCGACTCCCTATTCCCTATTCCCTATTCCCTATTCCCTGCTCCCGAATGACAATCAAGATTGGGCAATATCTGCTCCACAGGAGTCCCGTTAAACGGTTGCGCCGTCAGAATGATGGTGCCATCCTTTGCTATGACCCAGCCTTGGGCTTCGATAATCACTTTTTTGTCTTGACGGGGTCTCACGGAAGATTGCTGCGGTAATGGTTGTCTGGTGTTGGCTAACCTAGGGCGAGTTCGCCAGCCCACTGTTCTGTGGGCATTAATCACTGGATTCTCTGGAGTTGGTGGTAAACCGCCTTTGCCAGTAATAATAAAGGAACTGCCGCCAGCAATCCGATTATTCTCAAAGCCACAAAGGTCATTGGCGAGGATAGCTTCTGCATCTACCGGGCTTCCTGGCAATTCGGTTAAGCCTGAAGTGGGGTCTACTTGGGAAATATTTAGGATTACGTCACCGTTGAAGGATGGGCCAAGAGTGGAGGTGGCGGTTATATCACTGGTTTCTGGACTTTCAGCTTCTCGAAACTCTAAACCAAAGATGCCTTGGGCTTTAATCTCAACACGACCTCCTGGGCCTTCTTCAGCATTAGCGGTGATATCGCTATTTCCCAGACCCACTAAGGTATCAGTATCAATGGTGATATTGCCCCCATCAGTATTCTGGGCGTTAGTATTAATTTTGCTTTCGTTGAGGAGTCGGATGTCACCAGCTTCTAGGATAATATTGCCTTTGTCTCCTGCTGTTTCTGCCGTGATGATTCCTTTGTTATCAAGGAAGATGGAGTTGGCATTAATATCTACCGTGCCTGCTGAACTGCCCTGTTCAAAGCTTCTAGCACTAACTTGTGCTCCATCAGAGACCATTAACTTGCCAGTGGTAATATTCAACAACTCTCCGGCATTTCCTTTCCCTTCAGTGGAAGCAAACAAGCCACTGGGAAACTGACCATCGGCTGAGGTACCAATCACTTGAACCGTAGAGTCCGCATCTACAGTCAAATTGCCCCCATTCCCTTCACCAAAAGTGTCAGCGGAAACTTGTGCCCCATCAGAGACGATTAACTCTACAGTGGTAATACTCAAATTTCCGGCATTACCTTTCCCTTGAGTTTGAGAAGACAAGCCGCTGGCAATCCGACCATCGGCTGAGGTACCTATCAGTTGAACTGTAGAGTCCGCATTCACTGTCAAATTGCCCCCATTCCCTTCACCAACAGAGATAGTATTAACTTCTCCTCCATCTTTGACAATTAACTGGTCAGTGGTAATACTTATATCTCCCCCATTTCCTTTTGAACCTGAATTAGCTTGAGCCAACAAGTCGCTGCTAAGTTCAACAGTAGAGGAAGCATTGACATTAATGTCCCCCCCGTCCCCTTCACTAAAAGTGCTAGCTGAAACTATTGCTCCATCTTTGACAATTAACTCCCCAGTAGTAATACTGACATCTCCCGCTTTCCCTTTCCCAAGAGTTCGAGTCAACAAGCCGCTAAACCTACCATTAGCTGAAGTACCTATCAGTTGAACCGTAGAGTCCGCATCCACACTCAAATTTCCCGCGTCCCCTTCACCAACAGTGACAGTTGAAACTCTGGCTCCATCTTTGACAATTAACTCCCCAGTGGTAATACTGACATCTCCCGCATTTCCTTTCCCTTGAGTTTCAGAAGACAAGCCGCTGGAAACTTCAACATTGGCTAAGGTGCCAGTGCCAATCAGTTGAATACTAGAAGAAGCATCCACAGTCACATTTCCCCCGTCTCCTTCACCAAAAGTGTCAGCTAAAACAAATGCTCCATCTTTGACAATTAACTCCCCAGTGGTAATATTCAACTCTCCCGCATTTCCTTTTGAGCCTGGATTAGTTGAAGAAGACAAGTTGCTGGCAAACCGACCATCAGCTGAGGTACCAATCACTTGAACCGTAGAGTCTGCATCCACACTCAAATTTCCCGCGTCCCCTTCACCATCTGTGATAATTGAAACAAATCCTCCATCAGAGACGATTAACTCCCCAGTGGTAATACTGATATCTCCCCCATTTCCTGTTGCTTCTGGAAAAACTAGGGCTCCCAAGCTGCTGGGGGCATCAGCTGCACCAACCACTCGCACAGATTCCGAGGCATCCACTGTCAAATCTCCCCCCTGTCCCGAGCCGGATACATTCGCAAATATCGTAGAATCACCCTCAAGACTCAACTGAGAAGCCTTAACAACTATGCCACCACCACTGCCACTGCCTTGGGTATTCGCAAGAACCAAAGAGCGATCGCGTAAACTCACATTAGCTCCCTGCACCTGGATACTGCCACCACCTTCGCCACTGGTATTCACAACAGCACCCTCAGACAAACTAATATCCTGAAACCCTTGAACTGCTGAATAATCCAACTCAAAACTACTATCGGTTGGAGTCAAGTTCACCACACCATTACCCACACTCCCCAGCTCAATCCGTCCATCGAATGCAGCTATAACACCACCAGGAATAGTAACCTCACCACCAATTAGCCCTAAGGTTTGACCATTTGGTACCTGAAACTCCCTAGACTGATTAGTAATACTTCCGGGATTTGAGCCATATTGCAAACCAGAGGGAATATTAATCGTTAATAACGGTTTCTCATTGGGATTTTTGGCACTGAATACTGTGCCATCGTCAAACAACACACTATCAGCAGTACTCCCAAAAAATGAGCCGACTAGATCTAGTCGGCTATTGGAACCGAAGACAATACCATTGGGATTGATCAGAAATAAATTAGCATTTCCCAATACCCCTAGAGTCCCCAAAATATTGGAAACATTTGTTCCAGTTACCCGACTCAGGATGTTGGCAACTCCAGCAGGATTCGCAAAATAAACCCGCCCAAACTCCGCCACATTGAAATCAGAAAAGCTGTGGAATAGATTACTGTCTCTAATCGCTCCACCTTCTATCAAATCTGCCAGGGCACCGTTAATAGTCACATTGGGTGTTACCACAGAGCTTTCATTTCCCAGGGTATTATCTGGGGTAATTTGTCCTAATGCCGTAGTTGCACCCAGTAGAGAACACAGAACAAAAGGACTTGCTTGCAGAAGTTGCTCAATCCGAGGTTTCATGTTAATCAATCAAAATGCTCCCGATTTATCGGATTATTTCATAAACTATGAGTTAAGTTTTAATGATTTAATAACTCTTTAAAAAGACTTTACTTGAACTTCATAAAAATATAGCGAAGGTAACAGGGAGTCGAAAGTCGGGAGTCAGGAGTCGGGAGAGTGAAACAGTCAACTATTATTACTGTTCCCGATTCCCTGTTCCCGATTCCCGATTCCCTGTTCCCGATTCCCGATTCCCGATTCCCGATTCCCGATTCCCTGTTCCCGATTCCCGATTCCCGATTCCCGATTCCCGATTCCCTCTATTTAGTCCCCTTCAAACTATCCAACTTCTTGGTTAAAAAGCCAGTAAAGATAGTAATCACTCGACGCTTTCTCTCCTTAATATTCACACTTACCGACATCCCTGATGCTAGGGGAACTGAGTTGCCCTTAATATCGATAAACTGCTGTTTTAGGGCAATTTTGGCAGTAAAACGGTAATAAGGATAAATCTGATCGGGCTCTAAAGCATCGGCTCCAATGGAGATTAATTTACCTTTGATATCACCAAACTCACTAAAATTAAAGGAATCAATTCTGACATCGACTTCCATCCCTTCTTTTACAAAACCCCGGTCTTTATTGGTGATATAAACTTCAGCAATTAGCTCATCATTAGGCACAATTTCCAGAATAGTTTCGCTACTAGTTGTCACAAAGCCTGGGCGAGCCTTTAGCTCAAAAACTTTCCCAGCTACAGGAGCTTTGATTTCGTGATACTTCAAATTTTGCTTGATTTGACTAATTTGACTATCAATTTCCGCTATCCGTTTATCATTTTCTACAATTTGCTTACTGAGCTGACTATCGATATCAGCAATCCGTTGTTGATTCACAGCAATCCGATCCTGTAGCTCAGTTTGAGAAGCCGCAATGGTATTCGCCAATTGTGCTTTAGCTTGAGCGATCGCACTTCTAATCCGTTCTTGTTCCTGAATTAACTGGTTGACCTCAGCTTGCTGTGTACCCACCTCAGCTTGCCGTGTACCAACCTCAGCTTCACCTCTACCGACCTCTTGTTTCTGTCTACGGTATTGAATTTTGGGAACTGCTCCCTCGGTAAGTAACGGTTCAAAATCCTGTAAAATCTGCTCTTCAGTTGCTAAATTAGTCTGTGCAGTCACTAAATTGTTCTTAGCTGTACTCAACAGATTTCTAGCATTGGCTAATTGGATTTTAGTTTGCCCTAGCTGATTTTCTAGTTGCTGAATTTCTTGCTTATTCGCCGTTACCCGAGAATTAAATTCTGCCAGGTTTATCTGTAGACGAAATTGTTGCTCTTGGGTCAGGTTTGCTCCACCATCAGCCCCAGTCACTTGCACTCGATAGAGTTGATTTTCTGCCACTAAGTTAGCGCGGTTTTTAATAAGAAGCAAAACTTCTACTGGCAAGTTTAGCGGTTGAGTATTGGGTTGACTAGCTTGATAGGAACCGATTTGAGCACGATAAAACTGATTTTCTTGGATTAAGGATTTCTGAATTTGTTCCAGAGAAACCAACTGAGCTTGAGCAGAGGTCATATCAAAGCGAATCAGAACATCATCTGGCTTCACCAGCTCCCCATCCTTAATCAAAACCTCTGCTACCACACCACTAATCGATGCTTGAACTTCCTTAACATCCCCTTGTGGCTCTAACTTGCCCTGTGCTGGAATCACTTTCTCAATTTTTGCCACACTTGCCCAAGTAATTCCAAAGGTTGTTATCCCCACCAATCCCCAAAGAATAGCCCGCGACCAAATGCTAGGTTGTTTCAGAAAAACGCTAGGTTGTTGCGGAATAATTGGTTGGGATAATTCCTGCTCTTTAACTACCTCATTGGTAGTCGCTTCAGCGTAAGAGTTATCAGTTGTGCGATTGGATGTAATCATGATTAATTAGTAGTTATTAATTGGGTTAGGGAATAGGGAATAGGGAGTCGGGAGTCGGGAGTCGGGAGTCGGGAGTCGGGAGTCGGGAGTCGGGAGTCGGGAGTCGGGAGTCGGGAGTCGGGAGTCGGGAGTCGGGAGTCGGACATTGGGAATTGAGAATTAAGAATTGAGAATTGAGAATTGAGAATAGGGAGTAGTAATTTTT
>NZ_JAAHHM010000280.1:0-3522 GCF_010692445.1 Moorena sp. SIO3E8
TTAGTTTAATAGAGACTGGTTAGAAGTTACCGTAAGAAGAGTGCAGCCTTTATAGTTGGTAGGCTATGCATCAAAGGTGACAGATTTTGTTGTAAGGCTGCACTCTTCTAAGGTTTCGTCTCCGGCAAGTTGCGTAATCCGGTCTAACGACCTGGTCGCCTATGAAGATCTGAGGGTTAAGAACCTGGTTAAAAACCACTGTCTTGCCAAGTCTATCAATGATGCAGGTTGGTATCAGTTCCGGGAATGGTTGGAATATTTTGGGAAAAAGTTTGGTCGGATAACTGTTGCAGTGAATCCAGCTTATACAAGTCAGAATTGTTCCAACTGTGGCGAAGTGGTCAAGAAATCGTTATCAACTAGAACCCATGTTTGCAAGTGTGGATGTCAGTTAGATCGAGACCACAACGCCGCTCGAAATATCTTAAGTAGAGCCTTGGGTACGGTGGGGCACACCGGAACCTTCCAAAACGCTTGGGGAGATCTGTCCTCTACTCTTCCTGGCTCCGGCCTGGTCGAGCAAGACGGGTCTACGATCCAAGAATCCCCCGGCTTCTAGCCGTGGGGAGTGTCAACCCAAGCATCTTGCGCTTAGCATCACTATCATAGGTGGAAAATCCACCGTAGGTGTAGGAGCCATAGAGGGGAATGTTGACGATTGTGGAAATAATCATGCCACTGGTCAGAGACTCCGCTGTGACAACATTTAGCTGCCGTGCCTTAATTTCTTTCAAAAAGCTTTCAGCTTTGTCATTCATCACAGGAGTGTAATCAATTGACATATAATCTACTGTACTGCAACCGTTGTCCATGTACAGTAACCCTCGTAAGCAGGTTTGAGCTGAGTCGCTGGTATCGGCTATTGCTACTTGCACACCAAGCACAAAGGGTAAGATTAGCGAGACCAGTACCATCAAAACCTTATTTTTCGACATTTTTGACTGTCTTTCTCCAAAAGATAGTTAAATTGACTCTGATTACACTATCAATGATTGGGTTGTATAAGCTGGTCTTTATTTAAATTTAATGGTTTTGAGAGCAAGGGAGTCGGGAGTCGGGAGTCGGGAGTAGGGAGTAGGGAGTAGGGAGTAGGGGGAGAGGATTTGATGTTTTTGTTATAACTGAATAATTTTTAATTTAAATGCACAACTAAATGCACAAAAGGTTTAACAAAAATAATCCGATCTTCCGATCAAAAACGTTATTCCAATTCCATTTTCTTGACCAGACTGCTGGGAAGCTCTGGTAGGTTACCCATCACCCGCCGCAGATCACCCCAAACGCTCAACTGATGTTGATACGGTCTGGTGCATGGGCGTTGTTGTGCCGCGCCTGCACCACTCTCCTGTGATATTAGTCTTCATCCACCATCTCTAAAATCTGATTATATAGGGCTAGAGACACTCTAAACTCTGAGGTGGCAATTAAGGCATCCATCAAGGGCTTGACGGCAACGATTAGATTTTGGTGTTTCGCCTCAACCAAAATACCCAGCAATCCAGTAATCCTCAAGCCCAGACGATCGGCTTCTGCTCGACCACGACGCTCATCAATTAATAGCAAGTCAGCATTCAATTCTAGGGCAAGGGCAATTGCCTCAGATTCTCCAGGATCTAAACTCACCTCACTCTGAAGATGTTCAACAACCTCAGAGTTAACCACTTGCCTGACTTCAAGCCAGGAAGCAGATTGAACTTCGAGAGTGCCAGGAACAGGAGGATCAATGTCTGCAAGTTCACGATACACCGCTTCAGGAATAATGACTTGATTATAAAGTTGAGGCAGAAGCTGCAAGTGTTGAATCGCTGCCAAATTTGTGATTGCCGATGTATCGCTAATAACAATCACAACCGTCCTAACTCCCGCAAATTTTTCAAGTCAAGTTCAAAGTCTTCAACATCGTAGGAGTAAAGGGCAATTTTGCGTTGCTTAAGAACTTGGCGAAACTCCTTGGGTTCCATGTCGGCCAGTCGGCTGGCATAGTTTAGTGTTAGGCGACCTGTTTGGAACAAGTGTAATGCTATTTCCTGGCGAAACTCACTTGGGGTAAGCTGAGATGCTTGTAGGATTGCGTCTGAAATAACGATACTCATCGCATAATTGCCTTATCAATCGTATTTTTAATGATAGCTCAAAAACTTTCTGGGTAGTGGTAAAGATTACATCTTTACCACTACCTAATACTCCAAACCTGACAATTAATTAATAAAAACTTGCCAACTGCTGCAAAAACTCTTGATGTTCCTTACTGGCCAAGCCAGCTTGCAAGGTTGTCATCACCTTCACCATATCTTCCGCCAAAAGTGCCGAAACTGCTAACCATAATCCCGGAAAAATTTGGCTGCGGATAATTCCTTCTTGATCAGCTACAAGAGAAACATAGTCTCCGTCTTGCCAAGAAAACCAATCAAAACGCTGGTCAATTACCTGCCAAACCAGATATTCTTTTACTCCATTGCGACGATAAACTCGTTTTTTATCCCGGAGGTCAATGGAAGCAGTACTTGCTGCAATTTCTGCCACTAGTTCTGGTGCGCCCTCAATATAACCATCATCGTCCAGGCGACTTTGGCCACCACAATTGCTATCAATCAGTAAAACCACATCAGGTTGGGGTTCATTATCCAGATCCAGCCGCACTGTAGGGTTATCACCTAATCTTACACCAGGAGTCGCAATCTTATAATTGCCCAACCACACTAGTAAATTAGCATGGGGCTCAGCTTGGGGTTCAAACCGTAAGGAGGATCCCATATAAACAATTCCTTCAATTAGTTCTGCTTTTTTGAGATGGGGCATGGCTTGATAACGCCGCTCAAATTCTCCACGAGAGAGCAGGTCTCCATTTTCTAGGACTGGAAGAGTTCTCTGTCTGTTACTAGTGGGAGCACTCATAACTTTTCTACTGTTTCCTGATGGGTTTGTAATCAAGTTATTAGTTATTAGTTATAGCAGTTTTAAATTGGGTGAGGTACATTTTTTAGGGAGCAGGGAGCAGGGAGTAGGGAGTAGGGAGTAGGGAGTAAGGAGTAGGGAGCAGGGCTGTTTGAGTAAAACGTAAGCATATGCGCTACGCGCACGCTACGCGAACAGCTGAATGCTGACAGCTGTCAGTTGTTCGCTTAAAATAAATCTGGGGAAAAGTTTTGCTTAGCGATGCGCTACGGGCAGCCAAATGCGATTGGCCTATGGCCTCAGCTTCCGCGCTTATGCGATCGCAAAGCGTGGCCTATGGCCTCAGCTTCCGCGCTTATGCGTTCGCGTAGCGTGGCCTATGGCCAATCGCATTTGAATTGGGATGTTGGTTTTTGCTGGAGTAATTCCAACGCAACGGTCAAAGTTGGCTTCAGCTACGACAACCTATCCCTGGATGTCTGTTAGTAACAGCCTTTTTTTTAACTGTCCGGCAAAAGAAGTCCCACATCTCTATGCGCAGGATGAGTGCTTAAAGTTACCGTAAGATAGTGGAGCTTTTATGGTTAGTCGGTTATGCGCAAAAGGGTTAAATCTTTTGTAATAAAG
>NZ_JAAHHM010000281.1:0-3367 GCF_010692445.1 Moorena sp. SIO3E8
CCTATTACGCGATCGCCTTTTGAATGATCCAGAACCAGATGTTCAGGCAGCAGCAGCAGATTCCTTGAGTGCCTTGAAGCTCACCGAAGCCTATGATGATTTAGAGCAAACCTATATGGGCGTTCTTCTTGTCCGGGCGGTTGATGGTGATCTTCAGGATCCGGTCTTCGCTCTGGGTCAGGATGGTCTCGGTCATGGGGAGGCGGTTTCCGCTGTCTTTGATGGCTGCGGTCATATTGCCGGGCGGAGATGGGCAGGCCAAGCAAAAGGCGCGAGGCCAGAGCAGGCCCATTGGTTTCAGATGAAACCAGTGGCTGGTTAAGTGGCCTTAACCTTAATTTTACAGCGATTTATCTAAAATTCTTGCGATGAACTAACAGGTGTTTATGCCTCGGGCATCGATACCCTTTTCGGTAGGCGCGGCCGCGCGTTTCAGGCGAGAAACCTGGGACAGTGGGCGCATCTCCTAAGGCCCCATTTGAGGCCGCCAGCCAGACCAAGAGTCGGGCCAAGAGTCAGGAAGGTCACAGTCGGATGTCCCTTGCGCAAGATCTCAACAGCTCCGCCAGCCAGCAGCACGCCGCTCAAAAGCACGCCAGCCTCTTTTCGCCCCTGCTGCTTGCCGGCGCGGTGGCCGGCGCCCTGCTCGCGGTCGCGGTCTTTCATGTGATCCTGGCCAACGGCGGCCTGCTGGAACAGGGGCCGCAGTGGGAGGTCGAGGTCCTGCGGATCCTCGTCGCCAAGGCGGCGGCGCTCGCGGTCTGGTTCTTCGGCCGGCGGCGATTCCAGGCCAGCCAGGATGCGGAGGGGGTGCAGGCTACCGAAGGGCAAGCCGAAGAGGCCACGCCCGTCAGTAACGAGTCCGCAGAGGCGGAACTGCCGACAGAGCTCCCCGCCCAGATGCCGCAGATGGACCTTGGCGACGACGCCCGGCGCCAGAACCTCGAGCAGATCGCCTCCCGCCTGGAGTGCGAGGCGCAGGGCATGGTCGCGGAGGTCATGGGCACCGCCGAGTACCTGCATTCGAGCATCCACCAAATGGCCACGAGCGCGGGCGGCGGCAACAACGGCGAGGCCTTCGCGGCGGCGCAGGAGGCCTCCACCTCGGCCGACACCATCGCCGCCTCCATGGAGGAACTCACCACGGCGATCCGCGAGATCTCCAGCCAGGTGGCGACCTCCGCCGGCGTCGCGGTCGAGGCCGTGACCCGCTCCGAGGAGGCCGGCGAACTGGTCCAGACCCTGGACAGCGGTGCCCAGGCCATCGGCGAGATCGTCTCCCTGATCAAGGGCATCGCCGAACAGACCAACCTGCTGGCGCTCAACGCCACCATCGAGGCCGCGCGCGCCGGCGAGGCGGGCAAGGGTTTCGCGGTGGTCGCCAACGAGGTCAAGAACCTGGCGACCCAGACCGCCAAGGCGACCGAAGATATCTCCAACCAGGTCGGCGAGATCCAGTCCGTCACCACTCAGACCGTCGAGAGCATCGATTCCATCCGCGCGGTCATCGACCGCATGAACGAATCCAGCTCCGCCATCTCCGCCGCCATCGAGGAACAAAACGCCACGACCGAGCAGGTCGCGGGCACCGTGGGCCTAGTGGCGCAGGGGACACGGCGGGTGACGGCGAGCTTGGAATCCACCGCGCCGGCCGGCGGCGGCGAGGCGGGGCAGGAGACGCTCGCCCAGGTCGCCGAGGTGGCGCGGGTCATGGATCAGTTGGGGGCGACTTTGCGGGAAAGTGTGTCGGAGATTCGGGCGGCATAGGGGGCGATTTGCCCGTGAACGGTTAGCTTCGATCCGATAGTTTGTTCGATGTGGTGTGATTAAATTGCCTATGGTTGTTTTGTTCAAAAAATGCAAATAAAAATCAGTATGTTTTTTATGAATTTACCTGATGATAAAGTAAATTTTGTTAACATATTTTTTTATGTACATAAGATATATTGCTGATTTAATGTAAGTTAATTGTAAGAGAAATCAATTTTAGTTTGCTGTTAAATATAATATTCATACGAATATTTGATTGTGCAATCTTACGTAATCAGGTTTGCTTCCAAGTATATTTTTTTGTGAATTCTAACGACTTAGTGTTGTATAATCGGCTACCGACACCTACCTTTAGATGGTCAAAATGATATGCTGGAGGCGATTTGAAGGTAATTTATTTGACCGGTGCGCCAGCGTCAGGGAAAAGTTCAACGCTCCGTAAACTAGAAGAAGCCAAACCATCAATATTTCGATTTGAGTATGGCGCCGAACTAACGAAATTCGTCCAAGAACGCAACGCTTCCATATTGGACCAAGAAGAGTTGCGCGCACGTTCTGCTGACATCATCCGGCCCGAGGACGTCGATGGACTTGACGAAAAGTTACTTGATCAGGTCGACGAGTTAAGGGGTAAGCGCCCCATTGTTATTGATAGTCACCCAGTAACTAAAGAGATTTACGGTTTTCGAATTACGGCATTTTCTCAGAGTAAGATCAAACGACTGCAACCGGACGAGATATGGGTACTGTTTGCAGCGCCTGACGTGATCAGGGAGCGCATTAAGCGGGCGCCTGACGGGCGACCGATGATCAGTGAAGAAGAAGCTCGCACGCACACTCTGACGCAAGCGAGTGTTGCTGCAACCTATGGGGTTTTGGTTGGTGCGCCAGTGTACTTCTTCGATACAGATCGGGATCAGGAAAAACTCGTTAGCATCTTACTGAAGAGACTAGAAAAATGAATGACTCGGCGAAAATTCCTGATACGTCTTCGTCTGCAGTGCAGCCTCGCTCTGCCGTGCGCGTTGACCTCCGAGCAGCGGTCAATGCAGTGTCTGATGTTGTTCAAAACCGGCCGAAGCCACTCCGCGAGTTCGATCAGATTCACATGAAAGTCGGAGACATGGTCTTGCAAAGTGAGATTGTGGCCGATTGGGCGGACGGGAAGAATCTCGCATTTATAGGTGATGGAGACGCAATAAGCGTCTGTGTCGCTTACCTTCAAGCGCGAGGTGTCTTACCGTTTGGTCCATCGAAGATTAAGGTCTTCGATTTTGACGAGCGAACAGTAAATGCTGTTAAGCGCTTTGCCGATCGAGAGAGCATCACCCACTTGGATGCTCGTCTCTACAATGTTCTGGACTAGATGCCTGAAGAGAATGAATTCGACCTTTTTTACACAAACCCACCGTGGGGGGCGTCTAATAATGGCGAAAGCGTAAACGCTTTCGCACAACGTGGCTTTGAAGCCGTCGGATTTTCTGGTGAAGGAATGGTTGTCATTGCCGACGATGATGAGCTTGACTGGCCAAAGAACGTGCTCGGAAAAGTCCAGCGCTACGGGTCGGACAGAGGTTTTTTTGTTTCGAAGATGCAG
>NZ_JAAHHM010000282.1:0-3278 GCF_010692445.1 Moorena sp. SIO3E8
AACAGCGGGTATTCTGATTTCCAATCGGAACAGATTCCTGAGGGTAACGGATCTATTGTTGCAGTGGCCTTAAAAGACGGTAAGGAAACGGTCTTGGCAATACGAGATTTGGACGACATTGATTTTTCCAATGACCGATGTCCGGAAATCATTACGGAATTTACATCCAAAGATGTTTTTATCTCGGAGTTGGCTGACCCCGACAACAACTCGGGCGCTCGCTTCGTGGAGTTGTACAATGCAGCGCAAGAACCCTTGGACCTAAACCTTTGGACCTTACGCCGATATACCAATGATAACACTGACATAAGCTCTACAATTGACCTCTCAGGATTGATTATTCCTTCGGAAGGCACTTTGGTTATTTCCCCCAATGCTGAGGAATTTGAATTAATCTACGGTTTCCCCCCAGATCTGGGCGTTTCAACAAACAGTCCAGCGGACTCCAACGGAGATGATAACTTGGAGCTGGTAGACCCTTTTGGAACTGTCGTTGATGTATTTGGAGTCATCGGTGAGGACGGGTCAGGCACCAACCATGAGTTTGAGGATGGCAGAGCTTTACGTAATCCAAATGTTATTCAGGGAAATGCGGTCTACACTTTCGAGGAATGGACGCTATATAATGACACAGGAGATGCAGGCACCTTAAAAATGCCGCAAAATGCCCCCGAGGATTTTACTCCTGGAATAAGGGATTAAGGACTACATAATGATCGGCTTATAGCTGAATTTTTGTCCCCCTACGGAAGCATCGGCCATAAGTCCTGCTTTGGGTAAGGCAAACACAGCTACGCCCTCCTTGTATTTGGCGTTAAAGGCAATCCCGGATTTTAGGGCCACGGCTGAGGTTTCGGCAGCAAACTGGAACTTACCTTCCTTAAAACGGTTCAGGTCCACATGGGTCTCAAAAAAGATGACCTCTATGATGGCCTGTCCACCTGCTTGCAAGCCTACGTTCAATTTTTTAAGGCCTGCCATTCCAACGACTTGGTTGCCTTCATAAACCACACCGTTGCCAGAGGCACCACCTATGATAAAGCCGCCTTTACCCACGTTGGGAAAAATGACATAGCCCGCTGAATTGTCGAAGAATTTTTGCAGTCCGCTTTGAGCTTCCAACAGGGCCTCTTTGGCCTTTACGGCGTCTGCCATTACCTTTTTGTCCTTTTCGGACTGGGCAGCCATGTTAGCGGTTAAGGATAGTGCTAAAACGAGTATAAGAGATTTTACGATTTTCATTGTATTGAGATTTTTGGATACCCAAAGTTAAAAAACAAACCCTTTCCATTTCGGAAAGGGCATGCCAATAATTAGTTAATAATCCCAACAGCTATTGCTCCTCCACACTTTTGGGAAAGTCTGCATGGGCCATGATTTCCTCCATCTGTAAAATATGGCGTTCGGAATGCCCGGCCGCAAAAATAATGACCTGGAAGCCATCTACAGTTCCAAACGGCAAATCCTGGTTGAACCGATTTCTCAGATCATCAGTGGTGGTTTTTGCGTATTCAATATGCTCGTTCCGTTTTTTCAAAAACGCTTCAACGGTCTCCTCGTGGGACCCAAATTTACCAGACGGTTCAAAAGGTTCAGTGGTTTTGAATTTCTTGCTGCGGTCAGTCAGGACGCCCATTAATTCATCGTCCTTAAAAACGAGGGAATCTTTGAGTGCGGGAATGTTGCCTTCGGCAACGGTTTTCTTCAAAAAGCCTTCAAAGGCGTTTTCCGCAATGGCAATATGTTCCACACATTCTGCAATGGACCACGAATCTTTAGTGGGTTTAAAATGAAGCTGTTCTGCAGTAAGGCCTTTGACCACTGTTGTTAAATGGTCCCGGGTTTCGGTCAGGTGTTTCACAGCCAGGGCACGTTCCGCTTCTGTTAATTGGGTTGGTTTTGGGCTGAAGCTAATCAGCATCAGGACCATAAGGGATAAAATCGCTTTTTTCATGAGTGATAGGATTTAATGTGATTGTGTACATGTTTGTTTTCCGGTTTGATGAATTGGATGATCGGTATTGGGCAACCAAAGCGATCGCCAATGGCATCAGTATAAAATTAGAAGGAACATTAGGCCCCCAAAAGGGTCAAAATGGCCAAAACACATGTTGCTTTTGGACAGAAACCGGGGAAACTTCCTCTACAGAGCCCAAATAGATAAAGCTTATTTTTTAATAGCATATTAATATGAATTGTCTATCGTACAGCCTCTGGATCTCTTAATTTTATGGGGAAAGAAATCAATTAAAACAACATACTAATGAGCAAAGATTTAGCGAACGGGGCAGATGCCAGCATGTGTCCTTTTCTTAATGGAGAACTAAACCAGGCCGCAGGTAGTGGAACGACCAACAAAGACTGGTGGCCCAATCAATTGAACTTGAACATCCTTAGACAACATTCCTCACTTGCGGATCCTATGGATGAAGACTTCGACTACGCAGCGGAATTTAAAAAGCTGGACCTTGCCGCTCTTAAACAAGACTTGACAGATTTGATGACCGACAGCCAAGAATGGTGGCCAGCTGATTATGGGCATTATGGTCCGTTCTTCATCAGAATGGCTTGGCACGCCGCCGGAACCTACCGAATCGCGGATGGACGTGGCGGTGGTGGAACCGGAAACCAGCGCTTTGCTCCTCTGAACAGCTGGCCGGATAATGCCAACTTGGATAAGGCCCGACTATTGCTCTGGCCGATTAAGCAGAAGTATGGAAAGAAAATTTCCTGGGCCGATTTGTTGATCTTGGCCGGAAATGTAGCCCACGAATCCATGGGATTGAAAATGTTTGGTTTTGCTGGAGGGCGTGAGGACATCTGGCAGCCGGAAGAAGATATTTATTGGGGTTCTGAAACCGAATGGCTGGGGAACAAAGATCGCTATAATGAAGATGGTGAACTGGAAAAGCAAATGGGTGCTGTACATATGGGATTGATCTATGTAAATCCTGAAGGACCCAACGGAAATCCAGACCCACTAGCTGCCGCGCACGACATTCGCGAAACCTTTGGGCGGATGGCAATGAACGATTATGAGACCGTAGCTTTGATTGCAGGGGGACATACCTTTGGAAAGACCCACGGTGCGGCCTCTGATGCTGAGTATGTGGGAGCGGAGCCAGCTGGAGCTTCCATTGAAATGCAAAGCATGGGATGGAAAAATAACTTTGGTTCTGGAAAAGGTGCAGATACCATTACCAGTGGTTTGGAAGGTGCCTGGACCAATACTCCTACCAAATGGAGCCACAGTTTCTTGGAGAACCTATACAAATACA
>NZ_JAAHHM010000283.1:0-3261 GCF_010692445.1 Moorena sp. SIO3E8
TATCCGTTACTCCACCTCCTCCACCACCACAATTTTCCATCACCCCTCCTCCTTCTGAGCCTACTAAACCAGTACCTTCTAGTGCTGTTGCGATCGCACGACAACGTGAGCAAAATTTAGTAGCTCAAGTGCGGATGCGGCGGAAGCAACTGAAAAAAGATGTAACCAATACCAGTGATGAGGAAGCTAGGAAAAACCTGGTAGAATGGATGGCTTTGGTAAAGGATACCTTACCCAAAAAGGAAGTCATACCAGAAGCAATAACAGTTAGTGCTACTTATCCAAAAGACGCTTGTATTAAGAAACTAGAAGGCACAACAGTCTTCGGAATTTTAGTAGGTGCTGATGGTGAAGTGACTAATGCACAGCTGATTCAGAGTGCAGGGTACGGCATTTTAAATCAGCAGGCACTGGAAGATATTCAGTTCCGCAAGTTTAACAACAAAACTGGCACAACAAAACCATACCAGGTCAAAGTAGCCTTTGACTATGATCAAGGCAACTGTCCTAGTCTATCGGTTTTCCAAGAAACTGCTAACCAGCCAGTTCCAGCAAAGCCAAATACTGTTAGTGGGGAAAACGCTGCTGCCAACAACCCAGTAATAGTAGTGCCTAAGCCAGAAACTCCTACCAATAACTCTGCTAACAATAACTCTACCGATAACAATAGGACAGTATCAGTTCCAGTAAAACCGAATACTGCAAGGGAAAATTCGAGCACTAGACCGAGTAGGGTGTCAGTACCAGTGCGGGAAAATACCTCTAGCCAAGACTCAACTCCTAAACCCAGGAGGGTGTCAGTACCAGTGCGGGACAATACCTCTACTCAGGAAAATACTCCTAAACCCAGGAGGGTATCAGTACCAGTGCGGGACAATACCTCTACTCAGGAAAATACTCCTAGACCTAGAGCAGTGCCTGTACAGCAAAATACTCCTACTCAGGAAAATACTCCTAAACCCAGGAGGGTGTTAGTACCAGTGCGGGACAATACTCCTACTCAGGAAAATACTACTCAGGAAAATACTACCAACACTACAGCTGTGCCAGTCAAGCCAGCTCAAGCTACTAATGAAAACTCAGGGAAAGAATCCGTTCCAGCAGCAGCAGCCAGTGAAGAGCAAAACTCACAAGAGGATAAAGCATGCAAATTCAAATCTAGATCAGCTCGCAGGCGCAACAGAATAGACTCCTTTACAACACCATCGTCGAGGTCATGTAAATAAGAGCTTTCTATTAGTTAAAGCCTGGGTTGTTGGTCAATGGAGCATTAACATTATTTTAGAATTAAGAATTAAGAATTAAGAATTAAGAATTAAGAATTAAGAATTAAGAATTTAGAATTAAGAATTAAGAATTTAGAATTAAGAATTAACCATTCTGCATTCACCATTCTGCATTCACCATTCTGCATTCACCATTCTGCATTCACCATTCACCATTCACCATTCACCATTCTGCATTCTGCATTCTGCATTCTGCATTCTGAGAGACAACCTTGGCCAATAGGCCACGCGATCGCTGAAAGCGGGACTCTCGGCAGAGCCGACGCTACGCGAACGTCCATCGCGTTCAACCCGATTAACGACTGGCAGGGAAACTGCCACCGATGAAGTGGACATCACTGAAGGTTTCAATCCACAGACGAGCGCCACAAGGCAGTGGATTATCCGGCTGATAGGTAATTCGACATGGGCCGAGGATTTCTACCTGGTTGCCATATAAATTGTTACCACTTCGTTTTACTGAAATCACTGGCTTGCGCTCTTGAGGGCTTTTGTGGAGATTCGAGCCAATGTGATTGCGGTTGACATTAATCTTGGCTAGAGCGGGAGGACGACTGGTACGCCATTTGCCTTTTGGTCCTCTAGTGCCTTTAATAATTTGAGGCATTTGGTTGAACAGAGGAATAATCCAGAATTTCCCACTTTTATAAGCACCCCGGACGCGACCCTTCTCTAGGAGTTGTCGCAATCGTCTCGAAGATATTCCTAACAGAGATGCCGCTTCGGTAGTACAAACGCACTTGTTCATAAGTTCCTCTTAAAAACTATTCCTATAGTTGTATTATAAAGGAAAAGCAAGGATGAAGCAACCCCAATTAGCGCAAAGGATAAGGAAGTCGCAAGACAGACTTTCGTCCGGTGATCAAGGACTAATTATCATTGTTGTAAATTGAGCTTAAGTGTTCTATCCGTCCGACTTAAGACAAGTTTGATATAGCGTTCGCGTTCGCGTAGCGTGGCCTTCGGCCTCAAGCGTGACCAAACGCGCCCCGCGTGGCCTTTTGGCCAAGGTCAATCCCATTTCCTCTCCCTTCCAAACACCCATCATTCAATCTCCTTGGGGACTCCTGTTATACTCGCCCATGAAGCGCGGGAGACGGGGCTTATAAACTGCGGACGCAGGTGACCCACACAGCCCCTTGGGAATTGGAGACTGAAACTCTTGCACTTTTCCAGCCGTTCCGCTATAAGATTGGTATTGGTAGCGGAAAGGTCGATGCTAACCCAAGTTAATAATCTTCGTTTAGACAGACAACAGATCTTGGCTCTTAGGCAAATGTGTCATTTGAGCAAGAACATGTTCAATGTAGGTTTATACAATGTCCGTCAGTATTTCTTTCAGGAACGCAAACATCTGCGGTACGAGGGTAATTATCATCACTCTAAAGAGAATGAGAACTACAAATTATTGCCGACGGACATTGCTCAACAAACTTTGAAAATTGTAGATAGATCCTTTAAGTCTTTCTTTGGTTTGCTAAAGCTAAATAAGAGTGGAGGTTACCAGGAAAAAGTGAGGCTTCCCAATTACTTACCCAAGGATGGTCATTTTCTTTTGGTTATCCCAGTAAGAAAGCGCGACTGGGATAAACTTCCCGGAAAGAACTGGTTATTTACCGTTCCTATGTCTCGTCAATTTAAAAAGGAGTACGGGGCAGTTCAATTTACTGTCCCAGAGAGGATAAGATCTAAGACTGTCAAGGAAATACGAATACTACCTAAATACAAAGCCAGGTATTTCGATGTTTGTTATTGCTACGAGGATGAGCCTGAGACAAAAGTAGAAAAAACTAGTGAAATCTTGGGCATTGATTTAGGACTTGATAATTTTGCCACGTGTGTTAGTACCCTGAAGGGGTGACGAAATAGCCTGAAAAGCTTTAAATGTAAAGCTTTCACCATTTTGTGCTAAAAAAAAGATAGGTCTCTTTTGTTCAACAAGACCTACCTATTGACAATGTTACCTGTATTCTAC
>NZ_JAAHHM010000284.1:0-3254 GCF_010692445.1 Moorena sp. SIO3E8
TGATGGCTGATGGCTGATGGCTGATGGCTGATGGCTGATGGCTGATGGCTGATGGCTGATGGCTGATGGCTGATGGCTGATGGCTGATGGCTGATGGCTGATGGCTGATGGCTGATGGCTGATGGCTAATGGCTAATATATTGATAACTGATAACTGATAGCTCAATTATTACCTCAGGAGTTTTGAGAAAGCTATACCAATCTTAAATGAATTGTGATAATTTTTGTTCCCTGTTCCATACTCCCTACTCCCTGTTCCCTGTTCCCTGTTCCCTGTTCCCTTTGGTATATTTCACTCACCTCACACTATTTTATCAAGAATTTATACAAAAGTTAAACCTGACATCAAAGCTTTATAAACGCGATCGCATACATCGGACAGAGAGACTTATAAATAACAGGGAATTCACAGACAAAACTGCTCTCTACTCCCTAATCTCTAGAACCAATAAGTGTGAATCAGGTAAGTCACTCAATGAAATATAAACTGCTTTCTGCATTAATGGCGACCGGTACTGTTTTAGGAGTTTTGTGTTCTGCCAATCAAGCATCTGCAACCACAAATGGATCTGATGTATCTGAGCAAGAATACAATCAACAGTATAGCAATTCAGGGAATGACGAACCAAAACTAACCTATGATCAGTGGCAATTCTTTAACGATTTTGTAAATCATGAAAGGTTAATGATAAATCAAGATGATTTACCTGAAGTCGATTTAAATAATCTGCGCTGGGAAAGTGGTGCCAACGATGTGGAATTATTTTTTATCAACGAAGGAGCAACTTACAGAAATCAACTATTCTATTCTGTGGATGGTGGTAACACTAAAGAAATGGTGTTTAATGATGTTTCCTCTCCCTTGAGCATTCTTCCTGAGGAAGATGGTTCTTTGGCACTTGGTCAAGGTGTAAATCTGGGGAATTTTGCCGGTAACACCTTTATTGAATTCTTCATAAAGTCCAATGGACACAATGGTGGTCGCAACTTCTTTGGTTTCGATACCCAACAAAACCCCGACGGATTCAACCATCTCTTGGGTTATGAACTTGAATTTGGAGGGGAAAAGTTTGTAATGCTAGGATTTGAAGACATTTGGGGCGGAGGAGACCAAGACTATAACGATAATGTCATGGTTGTCAGGGGACTCACACACACACCGAACCTACCATCAAACAGTGTATCGACACCAGAACCAGGAACTCTCCTGGGTACGCTGTTTGCCTTCGGAGTTATGGGATTAACGTCAGTACAGAAGCGCCAAGGTAAAAAATCCTACTAATAAAACTGAGGCACAATAAGGCTACAGATAGTTATTTGGTAATTGGTAATTGGTTAGTGGTTTACTATTACCGATTTCCCATTATCCATTACCCATTACCTATTATCTACTATAAAGTAGTCATATTCTGAGATCTTGCACCATTGTCATTGTCTTGATGCAGTCGCTCATGAGGGAAACCCCCAAGACCGCGCTGCATCGCTAATCGTAGGGTGGGCAGTGCCTACCAACGCGCTTTGCAAGCTTCATTATCTGTCTGGTGCACTGCCCACCCTACATGAACCAAGCTTCTTGATAATAGTGCAAGATGTGAGATATTCGTAGTTATCATGTGAATAGACAATATGAATCAAAATTAGTGTGTAGGAATACAGCAATGTTTCCTACACACTATCTATGTTTACCCCTATCAATAATGGCTATAGGACTTATATCAAGTCTGGTTGAATACCCATAATTAAGGAACCCGGGAAGTGTGGGGAGATGGGGAGATGGGGAGATGGGGGAGATTTTTATTAAGCGATGCAGCGCGGTCTTGGGGGTTTCCCCCATGAGCGACTGCATCAAGACAGGGTAATTATCCTGACATGATATTACCCAGATGAAAGGAAAAATCAAGGTATTAGCCAATAGTAAACCGGTAACTTCAGATTTACAGATGCTGACATCTCTAGATTCAGGCCAAATCAAACAGCAACACCTCTGCTTGCTCTTGACCCACTAACATCACAGATTCCGCTTGAGAAATAGCAGCACCATCACCAGCTTGTAGCAAGTAATTATCTAACTTGACCTGACCTCGTGCTACTTGTACCCAAATATGACGATCTTGATTAGCCTGGTACATTACTGATGCACCAGCATCCAGGTTCGTGCCATAGACATTAACATCTTGATGAATGCTCACAGAACCATCTCGTCCGTCCTGTGAAGCAACTAGTTTTAATTGATTCTGCTTTTCGTCTGGTGCAAAAAATTTCTGCTCGTAGCTTGGTGTTAATCCAGTTTGATTCGGTAAAATCCAGATTTGCAGAAAATGGGCGATGTCAGTGCCTGAATAATTATACTCGCTGTGGGCAATACCTTTTCCTGCACTCATCCGTTGCACTTCACCAGGACGAATAACTGTGGTATTGCCAAGGGTATCTTTGTGCTCAAGGGCTCCTTCTAGGACATAGGAAATAATTTCCATATCTCTATGGGAGTGAATTCCAAATCCAGTTCCACCTTCAATCCGGTCTTGATTAATTACCCGCAGTTTGCCAAATCCCATATGAGCGGGATCGTAATAGTTAGCAAAGGAAAAGGTGTGGTAAGAATCGAGCCAACCGTAATGAGCATGTCCTCTTTCAGAGGATTTCCGAATTTTGATTATTTTTTGATTGTTTGTGGTTACAGTCATTGGGTTTGCATCCAAATGTTGTGATTAGTTATTGGTAAATTAGTATTCATTGAAATTTCATGGTTATGACAGTTAGGGAGTAGGGAGTAGGGAGTAGGGAGTAGGGAGTAGGGAGTAGGGGTAACAAATTTGAATCTACTTGATAAGTATGGAAAACGCTATAATTGGTAATTAGTGATTGGTGATTACAGGATTTTTCATAACTATGAGGTAAAGAGATTATCGCTGTTCCCTGCCCTCTATTTCCTGCTCCCTGCTCCCTGTTCCCTGCTCCCTACTCCCTAGCAAATTGAAAACCGCTATACTAGACCTGGAATGATTCTCCAAAGCTCTCGCCATAGTAAACTTGTTCGATATCAAACCGTCCACCATAGAGTTTAAAGGGTTCACCGGCGTATCCCATCGGCAGTAAACAACACACATCTACTTCCGAAGGAATGTTAAACTCAGATCTTGCACCTGATCAGACAAAAATCAAAACTAAGCTCATGTAACCAAGGCATAAGTGTATCTAAATGATTGAAAATAGAGAGAAGCAAAATATGCGGTAAAAGTAAAATAAGTGCTTGT
>NZ_JAAHHM010000285.1:0-3248 GCF_010692445.1 Moorena sp. SIO3E8
TGTACTCTTCCTATCTCCCGATTCCCGACTCCCGATTCCCGACTCCCGCCTCCCGACTCCCGACTCCCGACTCCCGACTCCCGATTCCCGACTCCCGACTCCCGACTCCCGACTCCCGACTCCCGACTCCCGACTCCCTGTTCCCTTTTCCCAACAATGACTAACAATTACAACCAACTGTTCAAAACCATAGAAGAGTTAGTTATGCACCATTCCCCTAGTGGTGCAGAAGGGGAAATTGACCAATTGTTACTGCATCGGTTTCAAGCTTTAGGGGTGGAAACTTGGCAGGATCGGGCGGGAAATGTCATTGCTAAAATCCCTGGTAAGGATGCTGGTGCTAGTCCCATTGCGATTACTGCTCATAAAGATGAAATTGGTGGCATTGTTAAACGGATCGGTGACGCAGGACGGGTGGAAGTGCGCCGGTTGGGTGGTTCTTTTCCTTGGGTTTATGGTGAAGGTGTGGTGGATCTGTTGGGGGATAACTATACCATTAGCGGTATTCTTTCCTTTGGCTCACGTCATGTTTCCCATGAATCTCCCCAAAAAGCGTTGCAGCATGATACTCCTCTACGTTGGGAAGATGCCTGGATTGAAACCAAATGTAGTACTACAGAATTGGCAGAGGCTGGGGTGCGTCCAGGCAGTCGTATGGTGGTTGGTAAACATCGTAAGAGACCTGTGCGGCTTAAGGATTATATTGCTAGCTATACCCTGGATAATAAGGCATCGGTGGCGATTTTGCTAACGTTAGCCCAACGCTTGAAAACTCCGGCAGTTGATACGTATTTGGTGGCATCAGCAAAGGAGGAAGTAGGGGCAATTGGGGCTTTGTATTTTACCCAGAATAAATCTCTAGATGCTTTGATTGCTCTGGAAATTTGTCCCTTGTCTGGGGAGTACCCTATCGAAGATGGACCAGCACCAGTATTGCTCTCTCAAGATAATTATGGCATCTACGATGAAGGGTTAAATCGGGAATTGGGAGAAGCGGCAGAACGTTGTGAAGTCCCGATTCAGTTGGCGGTTATTGATGGTTTTGGCTCTGATGCTTCCATCGCCATGAAGTTTGGTCATGTTGCTCGTGCTGCTTGCTTGAGTTTTCCTACCCAAAATACCCATGGTTATGAAATTGCTCATTTGGGTGCGATCGCAAATTGTATCGATATTCTTGAAAGCTATAGTTCTTCAGTGATCAAGAATTAAGAATTAAGAATTAAGAATTAAGAAGTAATTTTTAAAGAAGAGCGATATATCCCTATTTCTGCTTGATGTATTCTTTGAAAAGCAGCTTGGGAAAGAGCATTTGCGAAAATATCATTCAAAGGAAAAAGACCTTTAACCACTGACTTACCTAAAGAATAGGCTAATTTACATAATTCACAGAGAAGCACTGTCAAGATTTCTGGCTCTCCATGAAGATAACCAATATAAAACTCTTCTTCTGAAACTTCCGAGTAACTTTGAATAGCTATACCTCGTAATCTTTCATTTTCTCTTAATCCGAAAACTTTTCCACCAAGCAGACATTCTTTTAATAACTCAGGAGTAAGGGTTTGACATTTAGGAATTAATTGTGTGTAAAATGTTTGTTTTTTGTATAATAAATAGTTTCTAATGATTAAAGACCAACTATCATCAAAATCTTTCAGATCTAATTGAATTAACTGGTTGGTTTCTGAAGCAATAGCATCAGCTTTATAAAGACTATAACTATCTATTTTTTGATCTCCTCGGCGAGAGATAATTTTCAACATTAGTTCATTGTCAGACAAGACACAGTAACGTAATATAGGAACATTTAGTTGAGATAAATACTTATAGCGTTTATCATAGCTATGAGGTACACATTATTGTTTCCCTCTTCCCTCTTCCCTCTTCCCTCTTCCCTCTTCATTCTTCCCTGCTCCCTGCTCCCTGCTCCCTGCTCCCTAAAAACCAGAGATTTGTACCTCATGGGTATAAGACTTGCTATATTTGTATGTGCATCTAATAATTTAGATAAACCTCGCCGTCGATAGCGACGATCTACTCTCAAAGAACTTAGCCAAGCTTCCTGTTTTGACAAAATAACGATTTCCTGCATCGCCACAGGGATATCATCAAGAGTAACTACAAAAACTTTATTTTCAGGATTGTTAATCCGTTTCTCCAATACTAAGTGCATGTAATCGTTTTTATTTTCCCAGGTATATTGGCAGAAAGCCAAGATAGGTTCTACATCTGAAATTTGAGCTAAGCGAATCTGGAATTCAGTCATCTATCCTTATGCTTTGGGTGTCTTTACAGGTTCGGTGGGTTAGTATTAGGATACAACGACTTTGACAACACGCCCTAGGGCGTGTTATCAAACTCGGAGATCCCCCTAAATCCCCCTTAAAAAAGGGGGACTTTGAGTATGGCTCCCCCCTTTTTTAAGGGGGGCTGGGGGGGATCATAATCTTGCGGAAAACTTTGAAAACACGCCCTAGGGGGGCAAAACCATACCCAGAATCAGCAACGCTGAATTTTTTCCTGCTCAGCAATATGTTTGTATCTAACAGGTAAGCCATCACAACCGATCCGGATAAATACTTTCTCTACTCATCGCTTCATCACTAAGCACAGGAATATCTCGACTCTTATGACTGTCTACCCATGCCTGAAATTCTGCTGACCATTCCTCATGGGTTGACGTTTCATAAAATGAAGCCGAAGCTGAATCATATTTATTGAGATAGTTTAATCATTTTGACACCATTAATAAATCCTTGAATTATCTAGTTACTAGTCCTGATTATTTGATCACATTTACTCGCATAATTTACATCAAAATAATTTTTAAATATCCCTTATGTCGCCACATTATCATCTCTGAATACTACTCCATAATACCTAAATTATAGTACTAATTTAATTCCTAAAACAAATGATATTTATTATAAATAACCTCCCAATTTATTCATTTACTTAAATTTGTAAAATAATGTTGCAAACTTAAAATTTATTATTGACATTTTTTGAAATATTAGTAATAATAAAAATGTCCGATATTTCGATAATATTTATGGACAAAAAGCCGCGCTTTACACGTCAACCAAGAAGCGCGGCTTATGTCCCCAGTCACAAACTATGTGTGATTGGGTAAGTCAGCAGGGTTACCCCCGCTTCGTCCCCTAAGCACCGTGCGAACAAGTCTCCAAGTACACGGCGCAACTAACTCCAAAAGAACTCATTTATCACTGCCTTCTCTTTTCTTAGATTTG
>NZ_JAAHHM010000286.1:0-3170 GCF_010692445.1 Moorena sp. SIO3E8
TAGCTTATGCTCGTTACTTTCAACTGGCAACGGTTGACCCCAAGGGCTATCCTGCTAACCGCACCGTAGTTTTTCGGGGTTTTTTGGACAACTCCAACCAACTCAAAGTTATTACCGATACCCGTAGCCAGAAAATTCACGATATTAATCATCATCCCTGGGGAGAAGTTTGTTGGTACTTTCCCAACACTCGCGAACAATTTCGTTTAGCAGGCCAGTTGACCCTGATCACTGCTGATTATCCCGACGAAGGACTTAAACAAGTCCGCCAACAGACTTGGCAAAATCTTTCCGATGCAGCTCGTTTACAATTTGCTTGGCCTGATCCTGGTGTTGCTAGAGTAGCAGATAAACAAGCCTTTTCCCCACCGCCACCTGCCCTAGATCAGCCTTTGCCAAATTTTTGCCTATTATTGCTCGCACCAGTCAAGGTGGATCACCTAGCGTTGCAGGGTTTGCCCCAAAACCGATGGCTTTACTACCAAGACAGTTCTGGGGAGTGGTTTCAAAAAGCTGTTAATCCTTAGCTTCGGCGTCACACCAAAATGGGTGTGGTTAAAATATTCTATTGTGTTACTAATCCGATTGCCTGTCTAGAGCCAACAGCAACGACAGGTAAAACCTTCAACCTTTAACCTGCTAACATTCAACGACTAGATCAAATCCCATAACTATCTAAAAACTGCCGAATTTCTTTATCTTGGAGATCACAACATGGGGCATTAGCCCCCTTCTCTGGAGCATCTGGTGTTGAAGAGTGATCAGATATCATTGATGCCATGGAAGATCTTTGCTGAGCTAACTCTTGTAGCTGTTGTTCGAGAGACTCAATCCGGTCTACTAACGCTCGAATTACTTTGGCTTCTGAGTCAGGCAAGCTACCATGTTCAAGGGGATTGACTCGTACACCGGAACGATAGACAATCCGACCTGGTATACCGACCACAGTACAATCGGAAGGAACATCTCGCAAGACCACTGACCCAGCACCAATGCGGACATTATTACCAATTTGGATATTCCCTAGCACCTTAGCACCAGCTCCCACTACCGCATTTTCTCCTAGAGTAGGGTGACGCTTACCACTTTCCTTTCCTGTACCGCCGAGGGTAACACCTTGATAGATTAGACAGTAGTCTCCCACAATAGCGGTTTCTCCAATCACCACACCCATACCATGGTCGATAAAGACACCATGACCAATTGTGGCACCCGGATGAATTTCAATACCTGTAACAAATCGGGATAACTGACTGAGCAGTCGAGGAATGAATGGAATCCCAATCACATGTAACCAGTGACAAGAGCGATGGAACAGCAGAGCCTGTAGACCGGGGTAGCAGAACAAAACCTCCAGCCAGTTCCGAGCAGCTGGGTCACGCTCAAAGATAATACGGAAGTCAGCAATCAGGGCAGATAGCACTAGGGGTCACCATAATTAATGCTTGAACAAATTACTAACTAGTTTACCTTGTCTTGATGGAATAGTGAGTGGAAGAAACCCCCTGATGAAAGTGCCGCATCTGTTGCTGGTTATTCTTGAGCCGTCAGGGTGTAATCCCAGCGTTGTCCTCCCTCAAAGGCACCGACCCAGATTTGGTATGTGCCAGCTGGCCAATTTTGTGCTGTTATGCTGGCATCTTTTTTAGAACCTGTATCATCCCCACAAAGGATCTGATTGTTGGGAAACTGAATTAGTAAAGTGGTATCCTTTCCCCCTGTGTTGACCCCTATAGTTAAACTGGGGAAATTTGCTTCCAAAACCATTAGGTGATCGGGAGTAGGGTCTCCAAAACCGATACAGGGATCATTGTTGCGATCGCTATTTGCCATCGATGACAACGAGTAAGCACCACCGGTGTGACCACTGACCTGTCCTTGACTTGGGGAAAAACCAGGTGATAAGTTTAAAGAAGCAAAATTCGCTGTCTGGGATAAAACTGGCATAGAACAGAGGGCTACTATTAAAGCTATGACTCCTCTAACACCTTGTCGTACCATTGTCAAAACCCTCCTAAGACTAGTTGTTACTATTTCCTCCCTATTTGAGTACGAGTAAACTATAAAAAATTACAGTACTTACTTAGATTTTCCTATAAACCTCTGTTGTTTGATAGGAATACCTG
Source organism: Moorena sp. SIO3E8 (assembly GCF_010692445.1). Classification (NCBI taxonomy): domain Bacteria; kingdom Bacillati; phylum Cyanobacteriota; class Cyanophyceae; order Coleofasciculales; family Coleofasciculaceae; genus Moorena; species Moorena sp. SIO3E8. Next base: position 2,127 of record NZ_JAAHHM010000286.1, read on the forward strand.
TGACACTCTGCTATCTGCCACATTGATTATTAATTGATACCGGTGGCGTTAATTTATTCCTTAGCAATGATCTAAGTAGTCGGACAAAAGTAAAATTAACTGTTGAAATAGGGAGCAGGGAGCAGGGAGCAGGGAGCAGAGGGGCTTTTGGCAACTTTACACAAGTTAATACAGCGATGCAGCGAGGTAGCGCGGTCTTGGCGGTTTCCCCCATTCGCGCTTTGCATCAAGAAGTGAGGTTTATTTTTGTCCAGTTACTTATCAGTTATCAGCTAGCTTCTGTAGATACTAAAGTAAGCGAGCAGCGATTAGCGCTACGCGAACAGCTATCAGTAAATGCCTGAATAATTAGATGGAGAAATGCCCAATTTTTTAATTCTGTAAACTCTATAACTATAGCGTTTATAGGACTCATGAGATATACATTATTTTTTCCCTATTCCCTATTCCCTGCTCCCTGCTCCCTGCTCCCTAAAAACCATAATTGTACCTCAAAAATCGTAGAATTGCTATATTAAATTATCGTCTTCGATGTTTATTTTATAAATGATAGCTGACGACTTAAAGCTGATGTTAATGCTTATGGTAACTACTTTAAATATTGCTACATATTAATCAGCCACCACACCCGATCACCCCATCACCTGCTCATTATCTTGAGGGCGAATCAATGAAATTGGGATGACTAGAGGTAGAATAAAGGTCAAAACTAAGAAAACAAGCGCGTTACAGCTATTTCCGTCCTATGGTCGCTCAATCGTTTGATCAACCTCTTGTTGAAATCAGTGTTGAACAACTGGCAAGGCAGATGGCAGATTCCCCGGAGCAGTTACAGCTTATTGATGTCCGAGAACGGCAAGAAGTTGCGATCGCTTCTATAGAAGGCTTTGAAATTCTGCCTTTGAGTGAATTTGCTCGTAAGCATTCAGGTGATGGGGTTGACAAAAAGGGAAGGATGAGTAGTAGTGTAGAACCATGGAAATCAAACCGCCAGCTATCCCAAATAGCTTTGAAGCTCTGGAACTGCTGCCCCAATCAGTTCTG
>NZ_JAAHHM010000287.1:0-3127 GCF_010692445.1 Moorena sp. SIO3E8
GGAATCGGGAATCGGGAATCGGGAATCGGGAATCGGGAATCGGGAATCGGGAATCGGGAATCGGGAATCGGGAATCGGGAATCGGGAATCGGGAATCGGGAATCGGGAATCGGGAATCGGGAATCGGGAATCGGAAGTAGCCATACAGGGAGGTTTTGAAAAGTTGTTGATATGGCTCCCCATCTCCCCATCTCCCCATCTCCCCATCTCCCCATCTCCCCATCTCCCCACTACTGTAACTCTGACTGAGTCTTCTGATCATCAAGCTTTAAAATCAACACCCCGAGGGGTGGCAAACACAAATCTAGGGAATAGGGATGATTGTGGAAGTACCATTCATCTGTCCACTTACCCCCAAGATTCCCCATATTACTACCACCGTATTGGCGAGCATCACTATTGAGCAATTCCTTGTAGAATCCCATCTCGGGGACTCCTACCCGATAATGACTATGGGGCTGAGGGGTAAAATTGCACACTGTCACAATAAACTCTTCAGAATCGTGAGCATAGCGAATGAATGACACCACACTATGGCGATTATCACTACAATCAATCCATTCAAAGCCGTCCTGGTCAAAATCCTGAGTATAAAGCGCCGGTTCCCTGCGATAGAGATAATTCAGGTCACTAATCAACTGCTTTAAATTTTTATGGGGTTGATATTGCAACAAATCCCACTCCAAATCCCCCCAGACATTCCACTCACTCCACTGACCGAACTCCATACTCATGAATAGAGTTTTCTTACCTGGGTGAGCAAACATATAAGCATACAGACAGCGGAGATTAGCAAACTTGAGCCACTCATCCCCAGGAATTTTCCCAAGCATATTACTCTTGCCATGAACCACCTCATCGTGAGATAGGGCAAGCATATAATTCTCAGCATGGTTGTACCACATGCTGAAGGTAACATTATTCTGGTGGAACTGGCGAAACCAGGGATCCATGCTGAAATAGTCTACTATATCATGCATCCAGCCCATATTCCACTTTAGATTAAATCCCAAACCTCCTAAATAATTTGGCCAAGACACCATCGGCCAATCCGTTGACTCTTCCGCAATGGAGAGAACACTGGGATAATAACCAAAAATCACCTGATGAGTTTGCCTAAGGAAATCCACCGCTTCCAGATTTTCCCGACCCCCATACTGATTTGCTATCCATTCTCCATCCCCACGTAAATAGTCCAGATAGAGCATAGATGCTACGGCATCCACCCGCATGCCATCAATGTGGTACTTATCAAACCAAAACAAAGCGTTAGCTACCAGAAAATTCCGCACTTCGTTACGGCTATAGTTGAAGACTAAGGTTCCCCACTCCTGATGTTCACCTTTACGGGGATCCGCGTATTCATAGAGATGAGTACCATCAAAGAAAGCCAAACCATGAGCATCTTTGGGGAAATGACCAGGGACCCAATCCAAAATTACCCCAATCCCATTTTGGTGGCACTGGTCGATAAAATACATCAAGTCTTGTGGGTTACCATAGCGCGAGGTACAGGCATAGTAACCGGTAACCTGATAGCCCCAAGAGCCATCAAAGGGATGCTCCGCCAGGGGCAAGATTTCGATATGGGTGAAGCCCAATTGCTTGATATAAGGAATTAATTTTTGGGCTAGTTCTCGGTAAGTCAGGAAACGGGCTCCTGGTTTGAGGTCTGAAACGGTTACCACGGTTAGGGTTTCACCATTTGCTCCCTGAGGAATTTCACCTGAAGAACCATGAAGCCAAGAGCCCAGATGTAGCTCATAGACAGAAATCGGTTGCCTCAAGGGGTCAGTGTGACGCCGATGCTCCATCCAGTGGTGATCATGCCACTGATAGTCATCCAAGTTGGTAACAATCGAAGCAGTTTTCGGTCTGACCTCTTGTTGGAAACCATAGGGGTCAGATTTCTCGTAGATATGACCTTCGGAATTTTTAATCTCGTACTTGTAGGATTCTCCCACTCCCAGTTCAGGAATAAAGAGTTCCCAGATACCAGTGGCCCCTTTGCGCATCTGATGTTGACGCCCATCCCAATCATTAAAATCCCCGATCACTGAAACATTACGAGCATTAGGTGCCCAAACGGCAAAATAGACTCCCTCAACCCCATCAATTTCTGTAGGATGAGCCCCCAGTTTCTGGTAGATGCGGTGATGATTCCCTTCTGCAAATAGGTGCAAATCAAACTCGGTTAGTTTGGCAGAACGGAAGTGATAGGGGTCATAGCTAACCCATTCGCGATCGCCTTTTTTTATCCGCAGTTGGTAATTAGCCAGCCGAGGTGTCTCAATCTCCACCTCAAAAAAGTGAGGATGGTGTACCGATTGCATCAGGTAAGACTTCCTTTCCGTTGGCAGAAGTACCCATGCTGCCTCTGCATTTGGTAGATAAGCCCGCACCACCCAACTCACCTTACCATCCTGCTCAAATTTATGGGAACCAAGCACCTCAAAGGGGTTATGATGTTGGTTTCCTACGATCTGGTCAATTTGTTCGGGATTAATTCTTGAATACATTCAGGGTAAACAGGTCTGGGAGTATCACCGTTAGAACGGAAGGATTGTCCGAAACAAATCGCTCAGTTGCAACAGAAAAATCAATTCTCGAATCTGGGGGTCAAGGCCAGGGCTGGTTGAGCGTTGTGCTATGGCATCTTGCAGTTGGGCGTATTCAGCGGGATTCATTGGCTTGCCATCAAGAGGCGATCGCGCTTCAATAATAATCTCAGTTCTCAACACCTCTTCTGGTAGATCTTCCGGAGGTGGTAAACACCAACCTGGTCTAGCTACAAGTATAGCGATAGTTAATTCTAGGCCAATTCCTAACAATTTCAACAATTTAGCCATCACCAACAAGATTGATTACTTAAATTGAGTCGTTAATCAAATCCTATGTGACGTACTCCCGACGTTGCCCTAACGGGACAACGCGGGCTTCTTGCCAACACCAGGTATCCCTATCGGGCTTTGCCCGACGCTACGCGAACGGTTACTCGGCAATTAAACTAAGCCGTGGGGTCGCCCCCGCCGACTCGTCTCCAAAACCGGACGTGAAAGTTTCCCCTCATCCGGCTCCTCGCGACGGAATCTCTTGTCAGTGGTACCTCTACATTAGAATGGATTTT
>NZ_JAAHHM010000288.1:0-3020 GCF_010692445.1 Moorena sp. SIO3E8
CAGAACTGATTGGGGCAGCAGTTCCAGAGCTTCAAAGCTATTTGGGATAGCTGGCGGTTTGATTTCCATGGTTCTACACTACTACTCATCCTTCCCTTTTTGTCAACCCCATCACCTGAATGCTTACGGCAATTTTTTTAGGAATAATTGTCTGTACCAACTGCTGTTCAAATTCTGATGTGGCTTGAATTGAAAGTGCTTGCTTCCAGGCAGTAATCACCGCATCGTATCGTTTGAGTTCATGGTTTGCCTTGCCTTTCTCAAACCACGCTAAAAGGTAATTGGGCTTAATTTTAATCGCTTGATCATAGGAAGCGATCGCGGCTTCGTACTTGCCCAAGCTACTCAACGTATCCCCTCGCCAATACCAAGCTAAGAAAGAGTCTGGCTGAAGTTTTACAATCTGCGACCGTATCGTAATCTCTTCACTATACTTACCAATTCCTCGTAACTGACTGGCTTGTTGCCACAACTGATTGATCATTCTCCCTTGTGCAGCAACTTTCTCTGTCGAGGGGTTACGGCGGTCAAAATCCATCTGAGCAACGACAGTTTCAGCATTAGCACTAGCCATAGTTGTCGTGATCAAAGTAGCTAGGTATACTACTACTTGAAACGGGAAATTTTTCATCTTTGGTGCTGAAGGAGTATTCTAGTTGACTTAAAATTAGGGGTTACACTCATAATATTCCCAGCAATCCTGGCAAAAACACAGTTACAGGTATCACCATCGAAATGTTTTACCCCACCACCAAGCAAAGCGATCGCTACCAATCCTCGAAACAGTCCCTAGACTTTTTCGGGTAGTTTGTGCCTTCGTGGTTCAATAAAAATCTTCTTACCCTAACTACCAGACAATTATAAAAGTCCTCCAAAGCCGAAAACCCCGTGTCGTTAGACTGGGGATGAAGGCTCACAGCGGCTTGACGCGCCTTGAGAAAAATATCTTGGGAAGTTTCGGAATTTTGTGCTGGGTGTTGTAGGATCAATTAAGAGCGGGAGAGGTCGATACCGATGATCATTCTAGAGTTTAAATCATACGGCAAAAACCATCAATATTCTGCTATAGACGAGGCGATTAGGACGGTTCAATTTATCCGAAACAGTTGCTTGCGTTATTGGATGGACAACAAAGGTGTGAGCAAATACGATCTCAATAAATATAGTGCCGTTCTTGCTAAAAAATTTCCGTTTGCCAACGAGTTAAACTCTACTGCTCGTCAGTCTAGTGCTGAACGGGCATGGTCATCAATCGCTCGATTCTTTGATAACTGCAAAAAAAAGGTGCCTGGAAAGAAGGGGTTTCCCCGATTTCAGAAGCATTGTCGTTCGGTCGAATATAAACAGTCTGGGTGGAAATTATCACCTGACAAGAAGTCTATAGTATTTAGCGACAAAAAAGGAATCGGAAAGCTTAAACTCAAGGGCACCTGGGACTTGTGGAGATTGGACAAAAAGCAAATCAAGCGGGTTCGCATAGTTCGTCGGGCTGATGGGTATTATGTTCAGTTTTGTGTTCAGGTTGACATTAACGAGGAACTAGAACCCACTAGTAAGAACGTCGGACTAGATGTTGGGCTGAAAGATTTCTATACGGATTCCGATGGACTAACTGAACCGAACCCGAGATTTTATAGAACGGGAGAGAAACGGCTAAAGTTTCATCAACGTCGAGTATCCCGAAAAAAGAAAGGCAAGGCCGTAGGCCACGCTTCGCGAACAGCTAACCGTCGAAAAGCCATTAATAAATTAGGTAGGATACACCTTAGAATAAGTAGGCAACGTGTTGGCGTAGCCTGCGCGAAGCGCATAGAGCACGCCAAAAGACTGGTTAGAAGTTACCGCAAGAAGAGTGCAGCCTTTATAGTTGGTAGGCTATGCATCAAAGGTGACAGGTTTTGTTGTAAGGCTGCACTCTTCTAAGGTTTCGTCTCCGGCGCGCTGCGTAGTTAGGTCTAACGACTTGGTCGCTTACGAAGATCTGAGGGTTAAGAATTTGCTTAAAAACCATTGTCTTGCCAAGTCTATTAATGATGCAGGTTGGTATCAGTTTAGGAAATGGTTGGAGCATTTTGGCTCTAAGTTTGGAAGAGTGACTGTCGCGGTTAATCCTGCCTACACGAGCCAAAAATGTTCCGAGTGCGGCGAGGTTGTGAAAAAGTCTCTCTCAACTAGGACTCATGCCTGCAAGTGTGGTTGCCAGTTGGATAGAGACCACAATGCCGCAATCAATATCCTTAAACGAGCCTTAAGTATGGTGGGGCACACCGGAACTTGGGTCATTGACCCGAACGCTTGCGGAGAGGAGACCTCTATTTTTCCTGGTTCCGGCCTGGTTGAGTAAGTCACCTCGTTGTTCGCGTAGCGTGGCCTACGGCCAAGCAAGAATCCCCGCGTCTTTAGACCGGGGAGTGTCAAATGCGTTCGCTTTTGGAAGACCAACGCTTCCGTAATGCTCAGATTGTCCTGCTGCATGGCTCTTATCCCTATACCCAAGAAGCCGGTTATCTAGCAGCCGTCTATCCTCAGGTGTATTTAGATTTCGGGTTAGCGGTACCTTTTTTAAGTGTGGCTGGGATGCGTAGCGTGGTGCAGCAGTTATTGGAATTTGTCCCAACCAGTAAACTGATGTATTCTTCTGATGCTCACAATATCCCGGAATTATATTACTTGGGAGCCAAGTGGGCACGGATAGTATTGGCACAGGTTTTGGAAGGAGCGATTCAGGATGGGGATTTGACTGCTAAGGAGGCGGAGTCAGTTGCTATGGAGATTTTGTGTGATAATGCTCGTGTGCTTTATGGGGCTAATGGTTCTTGAGAAAACTCCAAAAGCCCATAGACACCCTAGCGCTTCGGTGCCGGGTAGGACAGGAAGAGGAAAAGCATTATTGGGTAAGCATTCAGCTATCAGTCGTCAGCCGTCAGCTTAAAACAAGCTATTCGGCTGACGATCTCAACGGACTCAAAGCCAAAGACTATGAATTCCTGGCTCGGGCACCTCAAGTAGCGTGGCCGTTC
>NZ_JAAHHM010000289.1:0-2971 GCF_010692445.1 Moorena sp. SIO3E8
TTTCAAGTTGGTGCAAGTGTCTCAGCCATCGCCCCGTCAGGGGATAGCCATCAAGCAGAATTCGTCACTTAATGATTTTTATTGAATACTCAAATCCTTCCTGGGGTTTGGGTTTCAAAATGTATTTCTGTTGAGTAATACCTAGGCGAATGCCCAAATCTAAAAAACATACCCTTGAAAGGAGTCGAGAGTGGGGAGTCGGGAGTGGGGAGTCGGGAGTCGGGAGTGGGGAGTCGGGAATCGGGAGTCGGGAATCGGGGTAACAAAATTAAATTTACCTAATAATTTATTCGTGGGTTATTTTTGAATTGGGAGAGTTAAACGTCACTGAAAAAGGCATTACTTTACGGTAGCATTGTTACTGAATAGCACACTTTGTGGTCTGTTTGCGAACGCGCCCCGCGTGACCTACGGTCAATCGCACAAGCGCGGAAGCTGAGGCCTTTGGCCACGCTTTGCGAACGCTTCATCGCGCAGGGTCGGGCTTTGCCCGAATCCCATTAAAATTATAGCATTTTAGCAAATACTTTAAAAATCCAATAAGCCCATTTTTCATAGTAGTAAATTACACAATATTTTCCCCCGATTCCCGATTCCCGATTCCCGATTCCCGATTCCCTACTCCCTACTCCCTACTCCCTACTCCCTACTCCCTACTCCCTTCCCTAGCTCATGTCTTACAGTCAATTTACCATTCAAAAAGTAGTCAATGATTTTGACTTAACCTTAATCGAACAAGGGAATATTTTTGAAAGCGATAGCGATCGCGTAATTTCTCCTAGTCCTTATTTAGCAGAATTTATCACCCAAAATTACCAACTAGCGATCGCCTTGAATACCGAAAAAGCCCGATCAGAACTCTTGATATGTCCAGTGTTACTCGCTGTTAGAGAATTCCATAAAAACCAGGTTAGCTTGTTTTCTGGGGAAGAGTTTAATGTTGATCCAGAAGTGGGATTAAATGGCACCTGTGATTTTATTATTAGTCTGTCACCGGAACAGTTATTTATTAAAGCCCCGGTAGCCATTATTATAGAAGCCAAAAAAGAAGACCTGAAAGGGGGATTAGGACAGTGTATCGCTGCGATGGTAGCAGCTGCTCGGTTTAACCAACAGGAGAATAATGGTAACGTCGCAACGGTTTACGGTGCAGTAACCACTGGCACCCTATGGCGATTTCTGAAATTGGAAGAAAAAACAGTAACTCTCGATCTGGCGGAATATTTACTCCCTCCCATCGAACCGATTCTAGGGAAATTGGTGCAGATGGTGGAACAGGATTAGGAGTTAGATCAATTCTGGTTGTGGGGTTTTCTGTTTAAAGAGGGGAATCGGGAATCGGGAATCGGGAATCGGGAATCGGGAATCGGGAATCGGGAATCGTAAAATCGGGAGTGGGGCAATCTCTAGAAGCTTCTTTATCAGTAAAATAATACAGCGAATTATCGAATAAGGGAGTTTGAGGGAAAAAGAATACCCCACTCCTCTTAGGATGGGGATGAATTTTTACCTCAAGCAATACCTATGGCAATAAGCCAGTTTTCCCCAAGGCTTCCAAATACTCCGATAGAGTCAAGCCAGCCTTACTTGCCATGTTTTTCAAGCCATTCCAAGCCGCTTCCGTAGTCCTAACAGTGCGTGCTTTTTTAGCCTCTCCATGTATTGGAGGTCGTCCAGTTTTTTTGGTCATGCTATTGACATCAGTATTTCTAAAAGCTATAATCAATATAGCACGGATAAAAAGGTCGAATCATGCAGCTTGGATACACCAACAAACTCAAACCTAGCCGACAACAAGAAGCCACGATGTCTAACTGGCTAGATATGTTGCGCTCACAGTACAACTACCTACTTAGAGACAGAATCGATTCTTATGATCAAGCGAAAGCCCCTAGACTGGGTAACTACTGCGATCTAAAAAGTAAGGGAGAGGTGTGTCCATTAACTTGTTCTGTTAGTAAGTCGCATTCAATTGGCTATCCCTGGAAAAACCACAAAAATAATCCTAGAAGAAACGCTTATGAAGCTCAAAGTTCGAATCTTCCCATACTAAAGAAAGAGAGACCTTGGTACAAAGCTATCAATTCAACTGTCTTGCAACAGACATTGAGACAACTAGATGTAGCTTTCTCTAAGTTTTTCAAAGGAGAAACGGGATATCCTAAGCCTAAAAGAAGATCTAGATTCAGAAGCTTCAAATATTCTCCTGGGCAGGTCAAGTTAGATGGCGACCGGATTTACTTGCCTGGTATTGGCTGGATGGGTTTTCATAATTCCCGTCCTATCCCCGAAGGGTTTGTTTTAAAATCTGTCACTGTCCGACGCAAGGCTCGTGGATGGTTCGTGAGTCTCCAAATTGAAGATAAAACGGTACCAACTCCACCAGTAAAGACTAAAGAGGAAATTTCCCCTGATCGAGTCAAAGGGTGTGACTTAGGTATAAAGAAGCTTGTTAGCATTTCTGATGGTGAGATAGTATCAAACCAGGCTCAAGGGTTGCCATTTAAGCGTAGAGAAAGGCGTCTAAAAATAAGGCAAAGATCTGCTAGTAAGAAAAAGAAAGGTTCTAAAAACAGAAGAAAAGCCTACTCTAGAGTTGCATCTCTTTACGATCGTATAACCGATAAACGAAATGCCTATCACTGGGAAACAGCAAAAAAGATAGTAAATGAAGCTGATGCTCTTGTCTTTGAAGACTTAAATGTCAAAGGGATGAAGGCTCGCTGCAAGCCTAAACCCAATAACAATGGTGAATATGACCGCAACGGTCAATCAGCCAAAAAAGGACTGAATCGTGCAATATCTAATGCCGCTTGGGGTGAACTGGTTAAAAAAATCGAAGTTGTGGCTGCGTGTGGCTTGTTCTAAGTAGGAGCCTCCCGAAACGGGAGGGGTATGACTTAGGTAACTCGCGGGGACAACCCCAAAAAGTTATAACTATCCATCTAGATGGAGGTGAAAGTCCTCCCCT
>NZ_JAAHHM010000029.1:0-74968 GCF_010692445.1 Moorena sp. SIO3E8
TCAACGATGTCAATCTTTCAAGCTCACTAAGAAATTATTTGAATTATTTATTGAATATCGATTATTTACTATGCCTAATTTAGGCACTTATGAGGCTTTCTCTATTATCATTTAGGAGTAGTATAGCGGTTCTGATATTAATGAGGTAGACATAATTTTTTCCCTATTCCCTATTCCCTATTCCCTATTCCCTATTCCCTATTCCCTATTCCCTATTCCCTATTCCCTATTTTCTGTAATAGAGCCATAGCAATTGCTTTAGGTAAGATCCTCAGGGATATCACCGGCACTTCCGTGCTATAAATTCAATAAACTAATAGGTGGGAACTATTCATCTATCAGCTTCTCAGCCGTCAGCTTTGGAAGGGTTAACTTCTGTTGCTCTCATCTGAATGTTCGCTTTTCCAGGTTTAGATACTTGTTTAATTCTTTCATTAAATAAAACAATACACCATTAAACCTTTTAAGCAAAGCTTATGAAGCATAAGTAACAACAGGGATTAATTATGAAATAAATGTTAAATAGTTAAATAAACTCAAGTGATGATCTGAGCTCAAGTTGTGATCAAATGGCGCAGATCGACCTAGAGGTCTCCTGTCCATGGAACACTGTCAAGAAAAACCTTTTGAAACCTTCATCAACTTCTGGCTATGAGGCGGTGGATGAACCTTCCTGTAGTGGTATCAATTTAATTGTAGTTAAGAATATAATTTATATTTACTAAGTAAAGTATTGTATTATACTGAAAGGTTGAGCTAATTTGTTAAGTGAACAACATAATTATTATCTTGGCTGAAGTCAGCCTGGTCATCGTAGTTTTCTGTCTAGTCAACTGGCTGGTGGGTAGACTATTCAAGCAACTGATCAGAGTTGCTTGGTTCCAAAAGGTGAACAGCAATGCTAGAAACCTCCGCCAGAACCTCCAGGCGCTGATCGTTATCTGTTGTATAGTGCTATGCCTTCTAATTGTTGGTGGCAACGGTTGGCTGATCTATCGCGGGAAAGACCTCAAGGAATACACACTCCAGTTAGTGAGCAATATTCCCAAAGGATTCTGGATAACCCTTGGCACTGGGTTAGGCAAATGCATCTGCCTTCTGATGCTAGTTGCGTTCGCCATGAAACCCTTGCAGCGTTTGCTCAACTATGGCTGCGTTCGGGCAAAGAAACTAGAACAAATCACTGCTAGTGATGAAAGCATTGAGGATTTGTTCAGTTACTTAACCAAAATCCTTACCAGTGGACTCTGGCTGCTTTCCCTAATCTGGTGTACCCAGTTTCTGAAAGTGCCAGAATCCACAACTAAGTATCTGTACGTTCTTCTTAACATCTATCTGATTATTGGAATCGGGTTGCTCATTCTGAGATCCATCGTGGTCATTATCGATAGCATAGACAACCTGACTGTTCAATACTCTAGCCCTGATAATATCCTGCGATTCTATAGCAATCTCAGGCATCGGATTCCTTTCTTTAAGGGGTGCCTAGAATATATAATCTATGTTACCATGGCCACCCTGGTGGTTGAGCAAGTAGAGATAATTGCTAACTTAGCCACCTATGGATCGAAAGCTGTCAAAATTATCGGTATCATCTTCCTGAGTCGTGGCTTGATCGTGATCGCCAATTTGTTCCTCGAAGAAGCACTGCTTAGGTCCCCGAAGCTGACTGATGTGCAGCGAAAGAAGCGGTTAACGATTATTCCCATACTAGAGAGTTTACTGAAGTACTTGATTTACTTCGGTTCGGGTATATTGATCCTCGATACCATAGAAATTGACGCCACCCCAATCCTAGCGGGTGCTGGCATTGTGGGGCTAGCGGTCGGTCTTGGGGCGCAGAATCTCATTAACGATATGGTTAGTGGATTCTTTATTCTCTTTGAAAACTACTACCTGGTAGGTGACTATATCCAAACAGGGGAAGCCGAGGGGATTGTGGAGGCGATTGAACTGAGAACTACCCGTATTCGACACTTCAATGGTCAAATGCATATTATTCGGAACGGGGATATTGGCTCAATTACCAACTACTCCAAGGACTATATCTATGCTGTAGTGGAAGTTGGCATAGAATATGATGCTGACCTGGATCATGTGTACAGGGTGATCGAAAAGGTGGGACACCAGTTAAAAGAGAAGTATTCCGAGGTAATTGAACCGACCAAGGTGGATGGAATCGAGGACTTTGGGGATTTTGATCTGTCCATAAGAACCGTTACCAAAGTTAAACCTGGAAAGCACCGCCTGATTAAGCTAGTGCTTCGTAAAATGATCAAGGATTTCTTTGACCAGGAGGGCATTGAATTAAACTTTCAGGATCCGGTGTTTATTTTGAAACAATAGGGCCTAGGCAATGGAGGTGAGATCGCAGCAGTTGATTGGCCTTGGCCTTGGCCTATTGGCCACGCTACGCGAATGGGCCACGCGGGGCGCGTTTGGCCACGCTAAGCGAACGGGCGGTTGAAACTCCCACAGTTTGAGGGGCGTTGCACTTTTAGAGAGATGATTGGTGGTGGGATGGAACAGATGGAACAGCGGGAAGAGGGGTAAGTCAGCTGTCAGGCATCTATATCAGGCATATATCGGTCGCCTTTACATCTAATTGATTTATAAATTGAATCGTCAAGGGGAGAGGATTGTAGAGTATTTCCCCCTTACTCAAAAATAGACAAGTTAAATAGGCGACAGCTTAGTAGGGTGGGTTAATAACACACCCTACTCAAGGGAGTTACTAGGTAAGTCCTGATCAGTTGGAGTTCTGGGTAAATCCTATTTGATTTGCCGGATTTCTCAGGCTCTATCCATTGTACCAACTGTCATGCCTCCTAGTTTAAGGACTTTTGTCGATCAACTAGGGGGCTATCACCATTGGTATCAGGGCTGAAGCAAATAAGCTATATATAGCGTGTAGCAGTTGAAGCGTTCGCTCGATTGCGGGACGCGCGTCCATCGCATTCTGTTTCCTTTGAGTGTACCCTAAGCCGTGACGCGTTTTAATTTTATAATTCTGAAGCTAAAACCCAACCCTAGGCTTAGATCGCTTTTCACCCACTAGATGCATGTTTAGCAAACCTAATCTCAAACCCCTTTGAGCTTTTAACTAACTTTTAACTAACTATGGTCAATATTGCCCTGTTTGGTACCAGTGCAGATCCCCCAACTTGTGCTCATCAAGCCATTCTCCAGTGGCTATCCCATCACTATGACCAAGTGGTGGTTTGGGCCTCAGATAATCCATTCAAGTCTCATCAGACCACCCTCGAACAACGTTCCCACATGCTCAAGTTACTGATTGAGGAGATTGACCCGTATCAAAATCCGATCCGTGTCAGCCCCGACTTGAGTAGCCCGAGAACCTTGGAAACCATAGCACTAGTAAAACAGCACTGGGGATTACAGGCAAACTTGACTCTGGTGATTGGTACTGATTTAGTCCGTCAGATGCCCCGTTGGTATCAAATTGAACAATTGTTAAAACAAGTACAGTTGCTGGTGATACCTCGTTCAGGATATGGAGTAGATCAGGCTAGTTTAGAAAAGTTGAAGCATCTAGGAGCACAATTAGCGATCGCTAATATTACGGTACCATCAGTTTCCTCTACAGCGTATCGTGAGAATGGTGATACAACAGCACTGACTCCTCTGGTTAAGGACTATATCCATCAAGAGCAGTTGTACCAATGACCCAAAGCAGCAATATAAAGGTCAAACTACCAGCTCTAGCCAACGTCCAGGTCGGGGCCGGTCATGTGATTTTTTCCGTCGATACCCAACAAAGCCGCCTTTTGGTACTCCAAGAGGAAGCCTTCCTTGGTAAATGGAGTTTACCAGGAACCTTGGTGTGGCACGGAGAATCATTAGACCATGCTGCCGATTGGCCAAAAGGCCACGCTACGCGAATGGCCACGCTACGCGATTGGATTTGGGCAGAGAAAATTCGAGTTAACAACGTGAACCTAGAGCAACTGTACACTTTCGGAGAACTAGGTCGTTATCAACCAAAATTGGTTAGAGTCGAGGTTACCTATAACCACCACTACGCCATGGGTTACCTATCCGTCAGTTACTTTGCCCTAGTGCGACTAGAAGAAGCTAAATTCAACACAGATGATGTCAGTGGTATTGCCTGGTATTCCATCGAGCATGTGCCGCAGGTCCCCTTTGACCATAATCCAATTTTGGACTATGGTTATCGGCATTTGCGCAACAAATTGGCAAACAATCCTGTCTCCTTTGAGGTGTTCCGAGATGTATTTACCCTAAATAATATCTATACTATTTATCAACTGTACACTACATTTTTTTGGAAAAATATCTCGGATTATTATAATTTTAGCCGTCGTCTTTTAAAGCTATTATTCCTGGGTGACACTAGTTGATAATTGTCTCAGGGAGCAGGTGATCCCTGATTTTTTTACCGCTTTGATGCGCAGGCATATGCTCGTTTAAAGGATAAACCGTTGGTATTTATGTAGCAATGAAAAAACATCTGTAATTGTGGTTCAGAAAATCCTATTCATTGAGGATGACGATTTTAATCGAGAAGTTATCACTGAATACCTTCAGTTGCAAGGGTATGACGTTTGCGCTTTACCCCATGGGTTAACCATTAAACGAGACCTCGCCGACTTTCAACCTGACTTGATTCTGCTGGATCTCAAATTACCAGAAGTTGATGGCTTTACCTTGATCGAAAAACTCAAGAAATCCCAATGGGCAACAATCCCTATAGTTATCCTTTCTGCCTACTCCTTCCCAGCAGACAAAAAGCGAGCTCTAAGACTAGGAGCTCGTCGTTATCTAGTCAAACCAGCGCTTCTCAGAGAAATAGAACAAGCCATAGAGGAAGAAATAACCAATTGATATCCAGTCAGCTTTTTTTGTCATTTGTCTTCAGAGCCACAAGGTTGAGCCGCCTGCCAAACACTCTTGTGGTATACAATACCGATTTTACCAGATATCATAGGAGTTTGAAGTCTTAGGCAGGACTTACGCAAAACTAGGTGACAAACTCGTTTAAGTAGTAGGCTTCGTTAAGAACACACCCTACAAATAGGGTTGTTCCGTAAGTTTTGTTAGGGAAATCATTGACATTAATGTGATCATCAGTCATGGAATTAGTTTTTTTGATTCTGCTGTAGGATAAATTCCTCAACGATTTCGCTCAGGTTCTCTATAGAGCGTCCCATCTTAGCAATTTTTGCTTCTGTCTGAGACAGTCCGAGAACTGCATTTTGAAGTTGGTTGGCTAGACTTTGAATCTCTTCTCGATAACGGTTTGCGAATTCTTCTACGTTCATGATTTATTTCTGATTACTTGAATCTACACTATCAAGGATTAGGTTTGCGTTAGGGTTTACGTTTACGTTTGCGTTTATGTTTACTTTTGTTATTAATTTATAATTAATTTATAATTGCCGATCATAAAAATAATATATTAATAACAATGAAATTATCGTAATGAGACCCATAGCTGATTCTAAAAATTAGAAATTGTTAAAATTTATTTGTGTCCATAAATTAATCAAATCCATCAGCCGCAAGCTTTGGAGTTGATTTACTAACTTGTTCAAAAAATAAAACTAGTCAATCAATACAAAAAATAATAATCATGAACCCGTTACTTTTTATAGAAAAACAAAAAAACACAAAACGATATCAACTGTATATTTTCGCATTTAATTACTAACCAAAGCCAGATTACTAAAGATTGTGTGAAGTAGATGGCATAAACTATAAAAAACAAGCAAAAATGATGAAGATTGCGATCGCTCAACTCAACCCCACCATTGGTGATATTACAGGCAACGCTCAACAGATTCTTGAAGTAGCCAACACTGCTGCGAGTCAGGATGTGCGTCTGTTGCTGACACCAGAATTATCCTTGTGTGGCTATCCACCACGAGATTTGCTGCTAAATCCCAAGTTTCGAGAATCGATGACTACACAAGTGCAACAACTAGCTCAGCAGCTACCATTGTCTCTAGCTGTTTTGGTCGGCACAGTAACACGGAATACCAAAGCAGAGCTTGCTGGTGGCAAACCTTTATATAACAGCATTGCTCTACTAGAGGGGGGAAAAGTACAGCAGATTTTTCACAAGCGACTCTTGCCCACCTATGATGTTTTCGATGAAAACCGCTACTTTGAACCAGGACGGGAGAGTAATTCCTTCACCATTGATGACCAGCCATTAGCAATCACAACTGAGAATGCCCACTCCCCAATTAAAATCGGTGTTACCATTTGCGAAGACTTGTGGAACGATGAAGAGTTTTGGGGCAAACGCAGCTATCAAGTCAATCCGATCACAGATTTAGTTCAACAGGGTGTAGACCTAGTGGTAAACTTGTCCGCCTCACCCTATAGCGCAGGTAAACAGAAAACTCGGGAAGCAATGTTGCGCCATAGCGCTAGCCGTTACCATACACCTATCCTCTACGCCAATCAGCTAGGAGGCAATGATGACCTGATATTTGATGGGTGTAGTGTAGCATTTAATCAGGCTGGTGAGATGCTATGTCGCGCCCGTGCCTTTGAAACAGACTTAGTCATTGTGGAATATGACCGAGAAACACAGGATCTCGTCACCCCACCAGAAACAACTATACAGTCTCCACCATCGGCAGCAATAGCACCAGCCCCAGCCAGCCTAGACGAAGAAATTTGGTCAGCCTTAGTCCTAGGAGTCCGGGATTACACCCGTAAGTGTGGTTTTAAAAAAGTCGTAATTGGTTTGAGTGGTGGGATTGATTCTGCTCTTGTGGCTGCTATTGCCACCGCCGCCTTAGGACCAGACAATGTTTTGGGGATTCTGATGCCTTCTCCGTACAGTTCTGACCACTCCGTCAAAGATGCTCTCTCTTTAGCACAAAACCTAGGTATTAAGACTCATACCCTAGCCATTGGTTCCTTGATGGAAGGGTTTGACCAAACCTTAGCCTCTCTATTTGCTGGGACAGAGTTCGGTGTGGCTGAAGAGAATATTCAATCCCGAATTCGGGGCAGCTTACTGATGGCGATCGCTAATAAATTTGGCTATCTCCTGCTCTCTACTGGCAACAAGTCAGAGATGGCAGTGGGTTACTGTACCCTCTATGGTGATATGAATGGTGGATTAGCTGTAATTGCCGATGTTCCCAAAACCCGGGTCTACTCCCTATGTCGGTGGCTAAATTCTAGGGCAGAGCAGTCCCAGGTTAATCAGAAGTTGCAGGTTAGTACGCTCAATGTTGAACCTTCAGACTCCTCTTCTAAGCTTCAAGCTGATCAGCTTCAACCGGCTAACCTAACCGACTCGAACGCCAAAGGGGAACAACTTTTAAGCCAAACAGAAATTATTCCTTCTAACATTCTAATCAAGCCCCCTAGCGCTGAATTAAAACCTGGTCAAGTAGACCAAGATTCCTTGCCATCCTACGATATCCTAGATGATATTCTGGAGCGACTGATCCACCAGCACCAAGCCCCGGAGCAAATTATTGATGCAGGTCATCAGCCCGAAGTGGTTAACAAAATCATCCGACTAGTCGCTCGTGTTGAATTTAAGCGCCGACAAGCCCCGCCAGGCTTAAAGGTTACTGACCGCGCCTTTGGTACTGGCTGGCGGATGCCAATTGCTAGTCGTTGGCTATAGCATTAGTCATTAATCATTAGTCATTAATCATTAGTCATTAGTCTTTGGGAATTAGTTATTGCTAAAGACCAGAAAACTTCTTGTTGACGACAATGGAGGAATAACTGGACTAATAACTAATGACTATCTAGCCAGGGAAGTCTTGTTCAAGAAATCCATACTAGTATAGCAGTATCGTCATCCAGTAAGTGGGACGGTAAAAATAAACGTAATAGTTTGGTTGTTGACTGTTCACAGTCTATAGGGTTTTCAGGTGAGATGTGAAACTAGGATTGATTGAAAAAGGGTACAGGAATCTCTCCTAACCTTAATAAGGGGGGTAGGTAACAGTAGGAAAGAGCTCCAAGTATTTTTTGCTTTTATGACAAATCAGCATTGAATTTCATGATTTATTTGGAAATACTATATGACCTTTACTGTCAGCAGTGAACAGTCAATTATTAACAAAAAACCTAGTCATTTTGAGCCAAACGGTAAGCCTTTAGGGATCAGCTCCTCAGTAGTAAGCTAAAATCTACCCACACTTAGGTATTTGGGTCTGGATGCGAGTACCTGATGCTAGTACATAAGTATTCGGGCGAGAATGTTCTTTCTTAAAGGTTGATTGATTCAAGATTACTTGTAGCTAAGGGCTGATTAGGAATGGCTGAATTCTGTTCGCGTAGCGTGCGCGAATGCGCATATGCTGAATGCTGACAGGGTATTAATTTGCTGATTAATTTACTGGCGCAGTTGGTTAAAATTCTGGTGAAAGGGTAAGAGGGAGGGGGAAAACTAAAAATTTCCCTCTATCTTGACTAGTTAAATTTAAATTTTTCGCCATTTTGGAATGAATTTGTTTGATCACAATCGCTATAATTTCACCACTTCCTACTGCTAGATTGTTGAAATTTGTGCTACACTTTTACCCGATGTATTTGAACCTAGACGCAGCAATTAATAGGGATCCTCTGATTGTATCTCCCGAAACTCTAGTAACAGAGGCAATTGCCCACATGATCCAGTTGGACTCTAGTTACGTACTCGTCCAGTCCCAACTGTCATTAGTAGGCATTTTTACTGAGCGAGATTTGCTAAAGGTCATAGTCGAAGGGATTGGGCTTTCTGGACTAGCGATCGCTAACGTGATGACCACAGAGTTAATTACACTACCAGCCACTGAAGTCGAGAATGTGGAGAATATAGTCAAGCTACTGTCTCGATTGCGGCAACATCGGATTCGCCATCTACCAGTTGTAGAGAATAGTGGACGACCGACAGGTATCATTACACAAAATAGTTTGCTGCAAGTGCTAGAACCAGCAACAATGTTGGCTACGAATGAACAGCTGCTAGACGGAGTTAATCAGCCCACTGCTCAACTAGAAGCCACAAATCACGAACTAGAAGCATTTGCCTATTCAGTATCCCACGAGTTAAGCGCTCCACTACGAAGGATTAAGAATTTTATTAAGGTTCTATCAAAGGACTATCATCACCAGTTGGATCTTAAAGCACAACACTATCTCCAACGTATATCTGCTAACAGTCAGCATATGTGGAAACTCATTGACGATTTGCTAGAGCTTTCCAGAGTTAGCGGTGACCCGATGCACTACCAGCAGGTTGATTTGAGCAAGATGGTTGCCGAAATTAGGTTAGAACTCACACAAACCCAACCTGAACGGAGCTTGGAATGGGTCATTGCCAAAGGAATTCAGGCCTATGGAGATAGTAGGTTGCTCCGGATTGTTTTACAGAATCTACTCCACAACGCCTGGAAATACACATCCCATCATCCCCAAGCCAGGATTGAATTTGGAGTTTGCCCATTGTCCGCTCCTCAGACAGAGGGGCAAGAGCAAACCAGTGATCAAGCGATCGCCTATTTTGTCCGGGATGATGGAGCTGGCTTTGATATGGCTGATGCTGACAGATTATTTATCCGTTTTGTACGCTTGCACACCGAAGCCGAGTTTCCTGGCAATGGCATTGGACTCGCTACTGTAAACCGTATTATTCACCGACATAGTGGCAAAGTTTGGGCTAAAAGTGCAATTGAACAAGGAGCAACGTTTTATTTTACCCTTCCACCCTTCACAAATTATTCGCTATAATAACACCATTGCTTTGTCTCCTCCACACCTGAAAACTATTGCAATCACTACTGATATAATGATTAGCAATAGTTAAATTACAATTGATGATATCTGTGCAAACATAAAAATGGCAAAATGGCAGCCATGTGTTTCATTTTTATGATAATACAGGCTTTAAGATGGCTAAGGTAATTACGGCGCTTAGGCAATTTAAGCTGTTAGGAATTAAATTTAAATAAATCGCAGCTTGTTTGACCCAATGCTTGGTGCGGGGCATGAAAACAAGTTAGGGGATGCACACCCCTGGTCTACTTTGTTTGTGATTAGGAGGTGGTATAACTAGTGCAATACGAGACAAAGAAAATAGTATTATCTGGATTCTTGTCTGGGAACATACCCAATGAAACTAATGGCCTCCTTGTTTTCTGGTGTGAACAAGCCAACAACCTGCTGTACAAGCAGGCTTGGTAGGCAGTAAGACAGACTTCTAAACGAAAATTGTCAGTATTACACTTACTTTGATGCTTATGACATGTACCGAGTTGGTCGAAAACACAAGAGTATTAAGGTTACCTATGGTCAACGTTGCAAAGATTTCAAGGATAATCCCCACTACAAACCACTAAATGTTTAGGAAGGTCAACAGGAGGTGCGACCCGTGGCGAATTTAATTCTTAATGCGGAAAGCGCACCTATACTAAAGTCGGTAGTTAAAACCTGCTTTTCTTATAACCAATTATAATCCCCTGTGCTTGACTCGGAGGATAGTTCAATTGTTTTCACTAGTTCTAGTCTAAGTTCGTGGTATTTGGAGACTTGAGGATAAGCCATTTATCGGTTGGGATTCAACCTAAAATTACCTGACATAAGCAACTATCATCAGAGTCAGGAGCTTCCAGTCAGGAGCTTCCAGTCAGAATCATTGATTTTGCAGGAATTTTTCAAATAAATTGGCTTGGGAATCTACTAATTGTTCTTGAACCTCTCACTAACCTTGCTAAATTATTGTCCTGATTTCTGAATTATGTATCATGTCTAATCATCAAATTTTGCCCATTGAGTACATCAAAATTAGGTAAACTAAAGCTAGTTATATTTATAGTATTATGATATTACTTATCTCCTAATACACAATCTTTCTAATCAAGTAGAAACTTATTGATGAATAGATAGGATAAATCTATGAATAAACCACTGCGAGTTTTGATTGTCGAAGACTCAGAAGATGATGCTGAGTTACTGGTGGTTGAACTAAAAAATGGTGGCTACGAAGCAATTTATCAACGAGTGGAAGCACCAGGAGCAATGAACGAAGCCCTGGATAATAAAGGGTGGGATCTTGTGATTGCGGATTACTTCATGCCTAAGTTTAGCGCCATTGGTGCCTTACTCCTCTTACAAAAAAAAGGGTTAGACTTACCATTTATTATCGTCTCCGGCTCGATTAAGGAAAATATGGCAATCGCTGCTATGAAAGCGGGAGCCCATGACTATTTCCTTAAACACCAGTTAGCACGATTAGTTCCGGCGGTGGAGCGGGAGTTAAGAGAAGCAAAGGTGCGCAAAAATTACCGGAAGGCAATCAAGAGGTTAGAAGACCTGACGTTTTATGACGAATTGACCGGTTTGCCTAATCGGACATTGTTTTTATACTACCTGCGCCAGTGGTTTAAGCCAGTACAACCAACTCACAATCGCAAATGTCTACCGATGGCATACCCGATTCTACCAACTCTTTGCTGGGATGAACCAATTGTTGGAAACACTCAGAAGGATAATCAGAAGGATAATGTATTTGCTGTGCTATCTCTGACTCTTAGTCGCTACGGAATTATCCAATATAGTCTAGGTGATCTACTCAGTGAACAACTCCTAGTTGCTACTGCTCAACGCTTACAGGAATGCATCGGTGATCAGGATATAGTGGCACGGATGGGAGAGAATAAATTTGCGATTTTGCTCTCGAATATCCAAGACTTAGCTCAGGTGGAAGAGAACGCTGAGCGTATCCATCAGGAGATTTCCATCCCATTTGAACTCAATGGGCGAGTCGTGTCTTCTAATTGCTACATTGGTATTGTCCTGAGTACCATGGGTTATAAGCAACCGAAAGATTTGCTGCGAGCGGCAGATACGGCGATGTATTATGCCAAATTAGAAGGTATTGGCTCCTCAGAGGTTTTTCATCCTAGTATGCAAGAGAGAGCTATTGAGCGACTACAGTTAGAAACCGACTTACAACAGGCAATTAAATACGAAACATTGCATCTGAATTATCAACCCATTGTGTCCCTGACAACGGGTAAAACTATTGGTTTTGAAGCCTTGGCGAGGTGGCAGCACCGCACTCGCATCAAGGTTAGTCCTAGTGAGTTTATTCCGGTAGCAGAAGAAACAGGACTAATTATCCCCCTTGGGGAATGGATTTTGCGGGAAGCCTGCAAACAGTTAAGCTTTTGGCAAGACCAGTTTCCTGATTATTCTTCTTTGAGTATCAGTGTCAATCTGTCTGGTATTCAACTCAAGCAACCTCAGCTGATTGAGCAGATTGACCAAATCTGCACCATGTTAGAATTGAGTGGGGCTAACTTGAAGCTGGAAATTACTGAGAGTGTGTTGGTGGATAATGCCTCAGTTGCTACCACTATCTTACAGAAACTCAAAGACAGAAATATACAGTTGTGTATCGATGATTTTGGCACCGGATACTCATCTTTTCCCTATCTTGATTTGCCGATAGATATTCTTAAAATTGATCGTTCTTTTATTAGCAAAAAAAAACCAAATTGCAAAAATTTGCATACGGTATAAGCGATTGTAAATCTAGCTAAAAAACGAAAAATTAAGGTAATTGCTGAGGGGATAGAAACCCAAGAACAAAAGGATATTTTGCAATATTTAGGATGTGACTATGGACAAGGATTCTTGTTTGATGAAGCCCTTACTCCGGAAATGGTGACCAATTTGATGTTAACCAAGCCAGATAGGTTTTGGTAATCGCTATAGTAGGAATTAAGACAAGCAAAAGGGTATCCCCCCTTATCTCTGGGAAGATCAGGGGGCAAGCTTGCATGTAAAAGAGGCTAAACATGAAACCTGACTTGGAAAACAGATCCTACACTGCAAGAGCTGACCATAGACTAGGTGATTCAGTCTTGAGCACGTCTTACCACTTAGGAAAATGGGCGTTGCTGAATCAAGTAATGAATAGGAGTAGAGTGGGCATCCTGCCCGCGCGAAATAAGCATGAAACTGGCAAGATGCCAGTTCCACCAAGATGCCCATTCTACCTCACTCTTAAATTCATTCCATTATTCAGCAACGCCGGAAAATGCACTCAAGACAATGGACTGAGCACTCAAAACTCAGCACTGAGTTTGCTTAAACGTTTACTAATTGCCACAACGGTGCTGTTGGCTGTTGTCCCTACGACGACTAGTTGCACTCTACTGGAACGTCAGCCTCGGTCAAACTCTACCTTGGTCTACAAAGGACCAGTTACCCAGGAGGTGAAAGCTGGTTCATTGATACCAGGGACTGATATTCGGTACATCAGTAGGACGGGGGATAAAACTGCTGAAGTGTTGATCAATGGACAGCGTGCATTCAAGCGCAGTGGTGACTCTCTAGACTGGACTGGAATTCCCCTGAGGGGAGTCGAAATGGGTCTCAACCAGCGGGTATTAGTTTATACTGAGGAACGCCTACAGGCTGGTGGTACTGTTCGTCTAACGGTAGATGGGGTATCTTCTAAACCTGGTTGGGTACCGCAGGTACCGGACAAAACAAACCCCAGTCTAGTGGTTTACAAGGTTCCAGTGTTATACCGAGTCAAGCAGGGAGAAACAATTCCTGGAACCACTTTGAGTTATACCGGCAAAACCGAAAAAGGTGCGCAGTTGGGTGGATTACCGACCGGAGAGTCTCCGTACCGCCAAGGGGGTGACTCGATTAGTTGGCAAGGGCAATTACGCCCCAGAGTTTATCTCGATTTAGTAGTACGTACTGCCTTCTATAACGAAGACCGTCTGAATGTGACTGGCTTTGCAACAGTTATCCTAGCAATCGGTGGTTGACGGTTGTTCGCCCTTGGCGTCCCTTTTTGGAGTTTGGATGTTACAGTTGACACTTAAGATGGCTACTTGAATGGCGGGAAGACCCTACATTGGTCGATGGACAAATCTAATGCGATCGCAACTGAAAATCAGCATTCCCTGAAAAAACTGGCGTCGGCAGTAGAAGCCTCTCAGGGACAGTTCAAGCTGATTTTAGCCCGCTGTAATTATATCAGGGTGCGTTTCCGTTTGGTAGCGCAATTACCAACACTCTGCTCGGTTGACATTAATACCCTAACCCTTAAGCCATCGGACAACCTGCTCTATGACACCATTCGGTCAATACTGGGAGAACAACGCCCTACTGCTGTGATGGTGTTGGGCTTAGAATCGGTGCAGAATCTAGCACAGATGCTGAGTGTTACTAATCAAGTGCTCGAAGAGTTTCAGAAAAATCTTCCTTTCCCCTTAGTGTTATGGATTACAGATGACGTTCAGCAGCAACTGATCCAGTTTGCTCCAGATTTCGAGAGTTTGGGGACACCGATAGAATTTGCGAACGCAACAGAAACCTTAATTACTGAACTCCAAGAGACTACCGATGCTATCTTTGACTATATTTTAAAATCGAATAGTATAGCATATTTTGTCCCTACTGATATAGGTATTCTAGGTCACCGGGAAATTGATGCTGCTCTAAAGGATTTACAGAATCGCGGTGAAACCCTTGAACCTGCTCTCAAAGCTAGTATAGAATTCCTTCGCGGTCAAGAGGCTTATGCTAACTATCAGTTGGGTAGTGCAGTAACTCACTATGAGCAGAGTTTGGCATTTTGGCAACCAGCTCAAACAGAGACTCAGAGATCGGGAGATCACGAGATCACGAAATCAGGAGATGGGGAGAGTGGGAATAATGTTTGTTCATCTAATTTCGATAATTTAGCAGATCTAGATAATTTAGCAGATTTAGATAATTTAGCAGATCTAAATAACTTAGAAAACGGCAATGATACTACGGTCAATGAGATGACCGTTTCTGATCAGCAATTCCTGGAGCGTCAGGGAATTGTCCTGTTTTACATTGGGTTGTGTTATTTCCAGCAAGGGGAAAAGTCTCGGGAACCAGAAAACTATCTCTATTGGAACGATGCTAGAGGATTATTCCAGCAGTGTCTTGATCGGTTTGAGCAGTTGAATCGTCATGATTTAGTCACGAAGTTTATCAATCAACTAGGTGAAGTGATGCAACGTCTAGAGGATTGGGATGATTTGTATCACTTGGCTCACAATGCCCTAGGGTTACAGCAACGCCAAATCCTATTAGGGGCGCAAGGTCTCGGACCACTAAAAGCCCAGGCTTACGGATTTTTAGCAGAAGTGGCTCTTAACCAATCTCGTTGGCAAGAGGCTAAGCAAAATGCTCAGAAAGCATTAAACACTATAGGGACAGTTTCCTCTGGTGTGGCACAAGAGGGCACAGAGGAAACAGAAGGCATAGAGGGCACAAAACCATCTCTTACAGCAAATTTCGCCCCCCTAGCCCCCCAACTTTGCGGTGCGACCCGTGGCGAATTTAATTCGCCTACGGAAAGCGCACCGGAGGGGGAAATTGAGTTAAAGTCCCCCAGAATTGGGGGATTTAGGGGGCTTGCAGCTAAAGGTAGTGAGGTCAATTCATCTGAAAACGCTTGTAACTCAGGAGTCAGCATTCAGGACAATGCACTCCAGACCATGCACTCACTTCAAACGAGTCTGTATCTACTACTGTTAGCTGAATCTGAGCAACGGCTGGGTCACCCTGAAGCGGCACTCCAACATCTAGAACAGGCAAGAGTTATTGCACCTGAGGATAATCCTCGGTTTTACAGTCGGATTTTGCAGGCATTACGTTCCCTTTATTTCCAGCAGGGGCAGTATCTCCAAGCTTTCCAACTTAAGCAATATCAACAATCCCTAGGGCAACAGTATGGTTGGGGAGGATTTATTGGTGCTGGTGGATTACAGCCACGACAACGGATCAGGTTGGTGGGGTTGCCAACAAATTTAATCGGAGCGCAACCCCTTGCACCCCTGGAGGAGGAAAATCGAGAAACTATAGCGCTAGAAATTGCAGCGTCTGGGCGACAGCAGGATGTCAATCGATTGCTTGAACGGATTGGAAGCAATGATTACAAGCTAATTGTGATTCATGGGGAATCGGGGGTGGGCAAGAGTTCTCTGGTTAATGGGGGATTAGTACCAGGGTTGCAACAGACTGTGATTGGTACAGAAGAGGTGTTGCCTGTAGTGATGGCAGTCTATACCAATTGGGTAGAAGAATTGGGACGCTTATTGGCAGAGGGATTAAACCGAATAAATATAGAGACATTGCATGGAACATCTCTACAAAGTCCAGATAGTATTATACAGCAATTGCAGCAAAATGAACAGCACAATTTGCGGACAGTACTGATTTTTGACCAGTTTGAAGACTTTTTCTTTGTTTACCGGGATAAAGCTGAGCGACGGCAATTTTTTGAATTCCTAGGAGAGTGTCTTACTAGTCCTTCAGTGAAGGTGATTCTGTCGATGCGGGAGGATTATCTCCATTATTTACTGGAATGCGAACGCGCACCATGGTCGGGTAGCGTTAATCCCATGGCCAGTATGGACATTATTGGCCATGACATATTGAGTAAGCATGTGCGCTATCCTCTAGGGAATTTTTCCCGAGATGATGCCAAGTCCGTGATTGAGCAAGTAACTAAACAATCGTCTTGTTACCTGGAACCAGCTTTGATTGAAGAATTGGTACAGGATTTAGCTGGGGAGTTCTCGGAAGTACGTCCCATGGAATTGCAGATAGTAGGAGCGCAATTGCAGGCGGAAAGTATTACTACCTTGGAACACTATTGGGAACGGGGTTCAAAGCAAGGATTGATGGCGCGGTATTTGACTGGAGTAGTGGAAGATTGTGGACCAGAAAATCAGCAGGTGGCGGAACTGGTGCTATATTTACTAACCGATGAAAAATGCAATCGTCCACTGAAGACCAAGGGTGAGTTAGCTAATCATTTAGGAACAGAAGCTGAAAAATTAGAGTTGGTGTTAAGGATTTTAGTAGAGTCGGGCTTAGTGGTTAAGGTACCGGAGCCTGTTGCTGACCGCTATCAATTGGTGCATGATGTTCTGGTTTATTATCTACGACAGCGAGCACTGAAGTTAGATGAGTTAATGACAAAAATAAAACAAGCTGATCAGGCTAAGCAGGTATTGGCAAACTCTAACCAAAAAGTAAGCCATCAGATTAGGATTGGGTCAGCAGTATTGAGCCTGACATGGGTTAGGTAAAAGGTGGATCTCATTCGCAACCCTTGATGCCTTTGGAAAAATATCCTCTAGTTTATTGGCCAGAAGCCTTAATTCCCGACTGTACCAGTTAAAATCAGGAGTAAGGTGGAAAACTACTATCTTAGACTAAATCTTGAGAGTGACCAATGCCCTCATTTAGACGCTGGGAGGAAGAACGAGAAGATTTGGAAGACATCTATCAAATTTTACGCGAAAAGTTGAAGAGGCTCAGGAAAAGCTACTATATTGAAATTGATACGGAAAAGGAATTTAAGCTTGATAATGATATTAAAAAATGTCAAGAAGAGATAAATAAAATAGAAGAAAAACTTGATGATTTAGAGGAGAAAATATCTAATTATAATAGACGAAATAATTCTCAGCCTATAAAGAAACCTCAAAACGTTGATACCTTATATAAAGTTTTGCTAAAGTTGGGGTATTGGCAGCAACAACAGCTATTTGAAAAAATTCTCAACACCCATCAAGAATCTCATGGTGCATTTCTCATTCATGGTAATTATCATAACTATGGTCAAGGATGGTTAGCGAATCGATTAGCATTTAAGGTTGCCCAAGACTTGGTATATAAAAAGATAGTTATTGATTTACACAGAAGATCATTAAGGACTGATATGTCCAGTATTTGGGAAGAATTTGCAGGTAGAATTAGTTTAGCAGAAGAAAGCTCTCCTGGTGAGATTGTGACTGGACTGTTAAAGTTATGGCAATCCCAGCATGTTTTGATCTGTTTTAACAATGTCGATGAATCTATTGAAGAAAATTTAAGAGATTTAATTGATAATTTATGGACTGGGCTAGTTCAAAGGATATCCCAACATCAACCAAGTCACTTTAAGTTGTTAATCTTTTTTCTAGATTATCAAGGAATGGTAAGGTCATGGAATATTGGTTTTGTCACTGATTACCAACCTGATTTGAAAACTAGACTTCCCTTTGAATTGCCAGAGATTATCCCCTTTTGTCGCGAAACCATTAGAACTTGGCTCGATCACCAAGAAGACCATTTACCAGAGAGTCTTTCCGATGATAAAGAGGAAACTGTTAAAATACTGTTGGCAAAGAAAGGCATTCCAGAGCCTACGTTTCGTAAAATTTGTGAGCTCTGCGGCTGTAATTGGTATGACCAGGAGGAAAAATGGTTTCGCCTGTAAATAAAAATTATCCTAAATACACCGGTCGAGTTCAACCCAAAACCCCTGGAGAAACCTATCAGGGCAAACTAATTTATCCCTATCTTCCTAGCAAAGAATTAATAGACGCAGTGAATTTAGGGATTTACTTAAAGCGTCCACTACTGCTAAGGGGTGAGCCTGGATGTGGTAAAACCAAATTAGCGATCGCAGTAGCCTATGAGTTAGGACTGCCTTTCGAGGCTTGGTATATCAAATCAACTAGCCGAGCCAAAGATGGACTCTATACTTATGATACGGTGGGCAGGTTGCGGGATGCTCAATTGGCGGCATCTGGTTCCTTGACACAGGCAGAAAAGCAACGATTTGATGACCCAACCTCCTATGTGCGTCTGGGACCATTGGGACGAGCCTTTAATAATGACAAACGTACGGTGGTCTTGATTGATGAAATTGATAAAGCTGATATTGATTTCCCCAATGACTTGCTTCTAGAACTTGAGGAACAAATTATTAAAGTTGAAGAAGTTAGAGTCGATGATAAAGAAATGGAAATCAGTGCCAAAGCGGCACCGATTGTCTTTATAACTAGTAATGATGAGAAGGATTTACCGGATGCTTTCCTACGCCGGTGTTTATTCCACTATGTTAAATTTCCTAAATTCGAGCAGATTGTGGATATTGTCAAAGCTAGATTTCCCGATATTGCCGATCAACTGACCGAAGAATCCGTTTCCCGATTTTTAGAATTGCGTGAATTAATGGAAGAGGAAACCGGAAGAGCTGGGAAAAAAGTAAGTACCAGTGAGTTATTGGATTGGATTCAGGCTCTAAAGCAAGATACTCTGGAAGAGGCATTACAAAAATTATCCCAAAAACCGCTTCCCTATTTAGAAGTGTTGCTAAAGAGTTGGGAAGCACATATTAGTTATCTCAGGCTAAGTGAGGATAGGGAATGAATGAGCCAGCACTGCTAGAGTTATTCAATCGTCTCCGAGAAGCAGGACTACCCTTAGGGTTAGAGGAATATCACCTGTTGCTCCAAGCAGTGGATCGTGGTTTCGGTAAGGATGACCGCAATGCCTTAGCTCAACTGTGTTCCACCCTTTGGGTTAAATCTGAACAGGAGCAACTTATCTTTCAAGAGTATTTTGACCAGTTAATCCCCGAAGATACTAGACAACACGTTTTACCAAGTACTACGAAAGCAAGTCGATATCAAGAAAGGATTGTAGATAACTCACGACTCGGTAATGCCAATACCAAAAATGGGAAACCTGTTCGAGGGATTCGATACATTATTTTGGGAGTTATTGCTGCCCTAGTAACAGCTATCGTTATTCCTTTTATTCCTTTACTACGGCCAAAACCACTGCCAGAAAATCCTGGAACCTTAAGCTTTAAGACTGATACCTTCTCTAACTCCCTTGCCATTATACAAGAGAATGACAAAAATCCCAAAATTCTAATTGCTCGTACTGGTGGCAGTAGAGGTGAGGTTAGTGCAACAATTATTATTGATGAAACAGATGATTATTATCTAGGAAAATCAGTTAAGTTTTGGGAATTATTGATAGATGAAGGCGACGATGATTGGATAAAAATAAGAGCCTCATTGAAGGACTTTCAAGAAACTTCTATCACTGTCACCTTCACTGATGGGAAATCTGGAGTTCAGGAAGTACCTATTCCTATATTAGATGACAAAAGTTACGAGGGTAATGAGCCAATTACTTTCCAATTGACTAACCCTCAAGGGCAAGTAAAAATTATTCCACAAGACATTGCTAATTTTACTATTAATGATACCGAAGATAAAGATAATAGTAATTTTGATAATCCCAAAGATCCTATGACTGATTATCCCAAAAAAGATAATACTGAAAAGCCTTTACATCCGCTTATTGCTATTATTTATTTAGTTATTTTTTTTGGGATTATAATGACAGGATGGCTGACTATACTAATGATTGTTGTCAAAAAAATAAGTCTGCGAAAAAAAATTAGAGCTTCTGATCAGGAAGATACTGAAGATCTGACAAATTTACCGATAGCTAAACTTTCCCCTCAAGTTATTCAGACCCTATTTGACGAAATACAAGTTGCCAAAGCAATCCAACAGCCTAACACTCAGCTGGGAGAGACTTTCCTGATTATAAATAACCATCTTCCTATTACCTATCGGCAAATGAAGCAGGGGTGGCGCTATCTGCGACATTTAATGGGAGAGGGGGTACCAACGGAACTAGACCTGGAAGCAACCATAGATCAAATTGGACAACAGGGTATTCTACTCAATCCGGTACTAAAGCCTTGTCGTATTAATAAGATAGAGCTTTTATTGCTGATCGATCAAGATGGCTCGATGGTGCCTTTTAATCACTTTTCACAAGCACTGGTCGATACAGCCTCAAGAGGTGGACGTTTTAATCAGGTCAGGGTTTACTATTTCCATAACTGTCCCAGTGACTATCTTTACCAAGATCCATACCACCTAGAAGCCGTACCAATTGAAGATTGTCTGTCACAACTGCCAAAAACACGAGTAGTTTGCTTAATATTTAGTGATGCCGGGGCTGCTCGTGGACAGTTTAGTTCTAGGCGTCGTCGTCGCACCAAATTTTTTCTGAAGGAGTTAAAACACTATGTACCTCCCATTGCTTGGCTTAATCCTTTTCCCAGTGACCGTTGGGAATCCACCACTGCTGAAGAAATTGCCAAGCTAGTTCCTATGTTTGAAGTTAATCGTCAGGGACTTTATCAAGCCATCGAGACATTGCGTGGACGGGATCAAAAATTAGGAAAATCGTAGGCGTTGCTGATTATGGGTATGGTTTCGCCCCCCTAGGGTGTGTCTTCTTGCCTCGGAGATCCCCCTAAATCCCCCTTAAAAAAGGGGGACTTTGACTATGGCTCCCCCCTTTTTTTAAGGGGGGCTGGGGGGGATCATAATCTTGCGGAAAACTTTGAAAACACGCCCTAGCCCCCCAATTTTGGGGGGAACAAAACTCTCAAGCGATGCAGCGCGGTCTTGGGGAGGCAGCGCGGTCTTGGGGGTCTCCCCCATGAGCGACTGCCGTGGTTTACCCCATGAGCGACTGCATCAAGACAAGTCCCCCAGAATTGATACCGTTGGCGAAATTAATATTTCTTTACACAAGAGTAGCAGATGGGTAACTTTAAGTTCATGCTCCCCCAGAATTGTGGGTTGGGGGGCTATAAAGACTGCTGTCTTCAGGCTGATATTACTAAATGTTAAATTCGCCAGCAGTATCAGAATTGGGGGACCAACGGGGGCTTTAATAAAACCAGATTATCGCGCATTCATTCCTTAATTCAGCAACGCCCTAAATTTTATTTATTGCTCCCTGCTCCCTGCTCCCTGCTCCCTAAAACCGAGGACAAAGTAATTCACCCAATTGAGAAATATTATAGTATGACTCAGCCTAGTGTATCTACAGATATAATCCAAAGAATTCAATCCTTTAGGGATAAATTTGGTGACCCACATCTGTATTTTGCCTATCATGCCGCGTTTCCCATTGCTCTGACACCTGATTTGCTCTATTGTCTGTGGGCTAACTTTCAGCAAGATATACAAGGTGACAATTTAAACATCCCCTGGATAGCAGTGGCAGACTTACTACTATCCCCTCTGTGTCATGAAGTGGGACATGAGCTATACGAGATGGAGCCGGAAACACGAAATGTATTGCTAGAGCAACTCAACAGTAACCCTCGATTTAACAGAAATAATCATCAGCGCATTAAAATGCTAGCTCATTTCCTGCTGGCTTATATAAAACTACAACTCAATAGTCCCAAGAATTCTGTTCGGACTATTGCCCAAGCTCAACGGTGGACTGCCCTAGCATATATTGACCCTGAAGCAGCAGCTCGTGACTTGGCTTTACAACTGACCCAATTAAGTCTAGCTCAAAAAACAGAGTGGGTGCGAATGTCTAAGCTAGCAGAAACACTGGCTGCTCCCCTCAGGGAAGGGCGATTCGAGCATTTATTGATCTACCTTCAAGGGATGCGGGATTTGGCTCGTGGCCATGAACAAGGAGCAGCATCTAAGTTTGACCAGTTGCCAACCCACCATAATCGCCTACTTGTAGCAGGAGTTACTTTACCTATTCCAGAATTTGAGGATTCAGTTTGGAATATTAATACTGTAAAAGTCCCTCCTCCGTCTTTACATCCATTGGATTTTGAAACGGCTGAACTGATTCAACAACCTAGATTTATGGGATCGGGTTCACAATGGCTGATCAATCGTGGCCGGGGTCAAGCAGAGGTTTTTTATGAACAACTGGGAGAGAATACTGTATTGGAAATGGTACAGATCCCAGGAGGGGAATTTCAAATGGGTTCACCAAAGAAAGAGGGGGACTATCGAGAACAACCCCAACATCTAGTTAACGTTGCTCCCTTCTTTCTGAGTAGGTTTCCTGTGACTCAAGCCCAGTGGGGAGCTATTGCCAGGAACGATAAAGTTATGATTGACTTACCACCTGCTCCCTCACGCTTCCCAGGTGAAAAGCTGCCAGTAGAAGGGGTTACTTGGTTCGAGGCAATTGAATTTTTTGAGCGCTTGCAACTACAAACAGGTAGACCCTATCGCTTACCCAGTGAAGCAGAATGGGAATATGCCTGTCGTGCTGGCACAGCTACTCCTTTTCACTTTGGTGAAACTATTTCTCCCAAAGTAGCGACTTATGACAGCACTGAAAAATACCGTTTTGGACCAAAGGGTAAATCGAGTAAACAGACAACGGAAGTTGGCTTTCATCAAGCAGCTAATGGCTTTGGACTAGAGGACCTCCATGGTAATGTCTGGGAGTGGTGTGCTGACCACTGGTATCATAACTATATTGATGCACCGGTAGACGGAACCGCTAGAATAACTAATTATAGAGTATCCCATCAAGTGATTAGAGGTGGGTCTTGGATTGAGAGTCCAAATGTGTGTCGTTCTGGCTATCGCAATGGTGTTCCTCCTGAAAACAGGATTCTTACAATTGGGTTTCGAGTCGCTTTGTCTTTAAATAACACAAAAATAAATTAAACTTTATAGTTATTAATCATCTTAAATTATCTTTAATCGAGTATAAAAGTATGAGTATAATCTCAGAAATCAAGAATAAAAAGCTTGGATTAGTAGAAATCCTGGTGTTGGGGCATGAAATATATTTAAAAAACATCAAATTACATTTGACATTATTTTGTGCATTAATTCTTCCTTCATCTCTACCAATTATTTTTCTTATAAATTATACTATTACACAAAATTTTAACTTGATATTGATATTAGTTTATTTTCTGTATATTTGTTTTTATTTACTTGTTTTTGGTTCAATATATAGTATGTCGGTGGCGGCAGCGACAGAAAATTTTCTCTTAAAAAAAGAAACTCGATTTAAGACGTTAATGAGTCGAATATTTGCAGATATAGGAACTTTGGTTAATTTGAATTTTAGACTTAGTATTGCTTTCATTTTACGTTTATTTCTATTGGTTGTCCCAGGTATTATTTATCTTGTTAACAATGGATATTGTATTTATGCTTTTGTTCTTCGAGGTCAAAAAGGAAAAGCAGCTTTTAAATATAGTCGCACTATAGTAAAGGGGAATTGGTGGAGAGTATTCTTATTCTTACTTTTAGTTTTATTTAGTGGTTTTGGCTTACAACGTATATTAAACCAAGTCTTAAATACAATCCCTTTTATTAATTCTATAAGTGTTTTATTTCTCTCAATTTTAATTTCCGAATTTATTTTAATTGGAACAAGTATTGGAAGCGTACTGCTATTTCTAAATTTAGATTATAATAAAAGTCTGGAAAAATAACAGCTCTTAATTTTATAAATATTCAACCAAGCTTTTCTTCAATTTCCTCAATCTGCAACTCAAGTTTATCAAGTTCCCCTTGTTCTTCTTCTATCTTCACATCTAACTTAAGTTCAGTACTAGGGTCATTGGCAATAGCACGTTCTTTCCGCAATTTCCGAAGTCTTGCCCTTCCTAAATCATAAAGCTCTTGTAAATCTTCCAAGTCTTGCTGAAGGCGACGACGCTTTCCAGGTGTTAACCGTTTAGAATTATTGAAAATTTCCCCCAATTGCCCTAATTCAGACCAAAATTGATTCAAAACCTGAGTAGGAACTAAAAATCCGGCCTTAACATTCTCTCTACGCTTCTCTGCTGCTACTGCCATCCCCACCACTCCTGCTAACTGATCATCCCACACAGGAGCACCGCTAAATCCCCGCTCAACTTGATACCCAGGCACTTTAATATCTTCTATCTGTAGCCAGCCTTTGGCATTTTTGTCTCGCAATACTGCCGATGCCCATACCCCATGATCATGCCCTTTGGGAAAGCCAAAAACTCTAATCAAATGGTTCCACAAATTCTGTGCTGTCACTAACTGCACTGGTTGAGCAGAGTCAGGTAATTTACTATTGAGCCTTAAGCCAGCAATATCTTCAATTACTTCAGTCTCGGAAACAGGTTTCCAAAACACCACAGTAGCGGTTAGTTTCTGACCGGGAGCAATCAAAGGAAAATCTAAGTGAATTGCTTCAGTAGGAGCGTCTTGAGTGGTTTGTAAAATTCCCAAGGCTTCAGTAATCACATGAGCACAGGTTAGCAAATAGCCGTTGGAGACTAAAAACCCTGCTCCCACAACTGCACCATTGCTATGATAGATTCTAACAATAGAAGTTTTAAACCCTTCAAAGGAATTAGTGGTCTGGTTCGCCATTGACTTATTTAGATTTATCTTATTTAGATTTATCTTGGGACCATTTCAGAGTAATTTCGTAGCTAACCTCACCACCAACAGAGGTAAAGATTGCCCCAGCATCAGCCGTGAGCGTCAACCCAAATTTCACCTCTACTTGATCAGCAGGAGTATCGAGGTCACGCAATTTAGAAATAATCGTAGACGCTACAGGTTTAACCTTTTCCAATGCTTCTTCAAAGGACTGTTGAGCTTTGAGCACATACTTCCCGGAGGGTAAAGCTACCCGTTCAATGGCGTTGCTTTCTGGTTCTTCTACCTCCACCAGGAACGTAGTGCCATCGGACAAGAAAAATTCAGCCAGCTGTTTTTCTTTCATTAAGCTATAAATAACTCTAAATAACTCTACCCGTAAGTGCATTATCAAGGCACCCTACTATTTATCAGGTTTAGAGTCCAGTTTTCCGGAAATCATGCCAGTACATCTAGCAGCTGATATCACCCCAGACCGATGACCGGATTATTCCTTACTCCCCTTAAGTGAGCACTCCCTTCATCCCTGATAACCTACCGTCACCAGTCAAGTCAACCAGTAAAATCAAAGTTTTATTGCGCAGAATAATTTTTGAAACCAAAATGCTTGATAATGAACCTCACGAATTTAACAGACTTAACTCAAGTTCACATCTACTACCGGATTCACTATGACCTTACCCAACTTGATTGACAAGTCAATAGCTTCCGACCAACTCCAATTAACCCATCGGCCTCGACGTCTGCGCCGTACAGCCGCCTTTCGTCGGATGGTCCAAGAGACTCAACTGACTGTTAATGACCTGATTTATCCAGTATTTGTGATGGAAGGTCAGGGTCTAAAACCAGAAGTTAAGTCCATGCCAGGGTGTTACCGCTATTCTCTGGACTTATTGCTCAAAGAAGTAACCGAGGCATTTGAACTGGGGATTAATGCGATCGCACTTTTCCCTCTGATTCCCCAAGACTTGAAAGATGCTACCGGTACTGAAAGCTACAACCCGGATGGATTAATCCAACGCACCATCAGAGCAATTAAGCAAGAAGTGCCAGAGCTAGTGGTGATTACCGATGTTGCCCTTGATCCCTTTTCCAGTGATGGTCATGATGGCATTGTCACCGAAGATGGCACTATCCTAAATGACGCCACCGTGGAAGTATTGATAAAAATGGCCCTATCTCAAGCTGCAGCAGGGGCAGATATGGTAGCGCCTTCCGACATGATGGATGGACGCATTGGTGCAATTCGCAAAGCTCTAGATAGTGAAGGCTACACTGATGTCGGAATTTTGGCCTATTCCGCTAAATACGCCTCCGCTTATTATGGTCCATTCCGGGATGCCCTAGATTCAGCTCCTAAATTTGGTGACAAGAAGACTTACCAAATGGATCCCGCTAACGCCCTTGAAGCCCTCAAAGAAATCGACTTGGATATCTCAGAAGGGGCAGACATGGTCATGGTTAAACCCGCTTTAGCCTATATGGATGTTATCCACCGGGTTAGACAGCATACTAATTTACCCGTTGCTGCATACAATGTTAGTGGTGAGTACGCCATGATTAAAGCAGCCGGTCAGAATGGTTGGATTGATGAGAAAAAAGTCATGATGGAAACCCTGACTAGCATGAAGCGGGCTGGTGCTGACTTAATTTTGACCTATTTTTCCAAAGAAGTAGCTAAAATCCTGCAGTAAGGCATTGAACCGTAGTTAGCGGTCAGTTATCAGCAGTCAGCAGTCAGCAGTCAGCAGTCAGCAGTCAGCGGTCAGCCGTTGGCCTTTGGTTGATAGCTGATACGCGACACACTGATAGCTTGTAACTGATCGCTGATAGCTGATCGCTGACCGCTGAATGCTTACCTAGGCTGTAGTCTGTAGACTATAGGGAACAACACAAGCAAGCCTATAGTTGATAGTCTAGAGTCGAGAAAGGAAAAGTCGCTAGGTTACACATAATATGGTGGTGAAGCAAAATGAGCTAGAGCAATGCTATAGAGTTCTTGAACTGGAGCCTGGAGCATCACCGGAAGAAGTGAACCAGGCTTACAAGGATTTAGCATTTATTTGGCATCCCGATCGTGTGCCTGAGGATAATCCTCGCCTCAAGCAAAAAGCTGAAGAAAAACTTAAGTTACTCAATCAGGCACGAGAAAAATTGCGATCGCATCATAAATCACCCACTGCTTCACAAAAGCAAGCTAGGGCAAGAACACCGTATCGGGATTATCGCAATCCAAATCCAAGACCAAAACCACCACCATCAGCCCAGCCAAACCCACCAAACTATTACAAATACAAACAACCAGAACGATCTAGAGCCCAAGCATCCACGACCGCTCAACCTCGGACCCCCAAGACCCCTGCTAACGCTAGAGCCCAACCATACACTCCCGCCCAACCTCGCACTCCCAAGACCCCTGCTAACGCTAGAGCCCAACCATACA
This sequence comes from Moorena sp. SIO3E8, assembly GCF_010692445.1. Taxonomy (NCBI): domain Bacteria; kingdom Bacillati; phylum Cyanobacteriota; class Cyanophyceae; order Coleofasciculales; family Coleofasciculaceae; genus Moorena; species Moorena sp. SIO3E8. The sequence goes on from NZ_JAAHHM010000029.1 coordinate 27,481, forward strand.
CTTCCGCCCAACCTCGGACTCCCAAGACCCCTGCTGAATCAAAAGCCCAACCATACACTCCCGCCCAACCTCAGAATCCCAAGCCCCCTGCTGAATCAAAAGCCCAACCATCCACTCCCGCCCAAACTCGGACTACTCAAGCCCAAGCTCGGACTGCCCAGCCCCCCGGTAACTCTAGAACCCAGCCATCCACTCCCGCTCAAACTCGGGCTCCCAAAGCCCCTCCTGACTTGAGTGGTGCTGATTTTAGGGGAGCAGACCTCAAAGAACGAGACTTCTCAAATCGGAATCTCCAATCCGCTAACTTAAGTCAGGCTAACCTAAAAGACTGCTTTCTCCATCGGGTCAATCTTGCCGAGGCTAACCTCGAAGGTGCTAATCTATTTAGAGCCAATTTATTTCAAGCTAACCTCAGTAAGGCTAACTTACGAGAGGCTAATCTGATTGGAGCTGATTTGAGTGGAGCTGATTTGAGTGGAGCTGATTTGAGTGGAGCTAAAGTGGGTTCTAATGGTAAGCTCTTAGTGAAACTGACAGGGGCAAACCTAAGGGGGGCAGTTTTGCCCGATGGCAGTATCCACGACTAATACCAACTCTGTAGTAGATCGATAGCAAACATAACAGCAAATTTCAATTATTGATCATCCCTTTCCAAATCTGGGAAGGGGAGAACAGGCAATCTCTGCCCTCGAAACACTTCCTCACTACTAATACCTGTGGTTTCTAACCATGAACCCATAGCTTTTATTGAGAGTATACCTAAGAGCATTGGAGCAGTCCCTAGACTTACAAAGAATTTTGTGGGCATTTCTAAATTAAAGAAGTCAGCAGACCTGATTTCTGGTATTTCTGGTTGAGAAGAAGACATCTGGGTTATTTTTAGTACAAATAAACTAAACAAAGCCGAAAATTTAAAATCAGTTCCCAAGAGCCGTGAAGCAACAATGGGCTGCTACCGAAGTAGTATTGACTTGAGAAGCAATTGCCATTTAGTGCTGTGAGTAAGGATTTCAACCTCTATTGTCAGCTACATTAATTTGATTTGCCCACCAAATCAGTAGTCCAGGACTTACGCAAGTGCCCCCTAAATCCCCCAATTCTGGGGGACTTTGACATCATTACCCCCCAAAATTGGGGGGCAGGGGGGCAAAAACAACTAAACTCCATAACTACTATAGTCTTGAGAAAATTGTGCTTAAATCAAGGCGAGCATCTAAGATATGAAGAAATCAATCGTCCGTTACCAGTCCAGTTAATCAATTTGTGATGTTGGATGTCGATCAGCGTCTCCCAAAAGCTCCTCCGTCCTCCCTTACCAAGTGGGCTTATTGTGCCATTAAGCAACCTGGGTTATCCATACGAATCCGTTTGCGAGGCAACAATTTACACATTCTGTGTGAACACCCTCAGGGAGTAGAAGCCAATAAGGTGGTTAACCGCCTTATCAAATCCCTGAAACTGCAACAGGGAGAAGTTCAGTTTCCCCTAGACTTAGCAAACCCCATCTATCAAATAATTGTTTATGGGCGTCGAGTGGGCCAGAAGCGTCCAGACTGGATTAAGCAAATCGCTATCAAACTACCGACCGATGATACCACTCATGCTTCTAACCAATCTTCCCAGACGTCTTTCGATGCCATAACCACTGATGCGGACCTAACTGTCTCAAACGAAAGTCTTGCCCGTTCTGGTTCGCCAGATGCGATCGCTCGTTATCTCAGTGAATCCCTCAGTTACTTAGGTGTCAGTGTTAAAGTCCGGATCCAAAACCAAGATTCGAAAGCTAGAAGATTCTCAGGGGCAACTTCTAACCTTCACCCTTCACCCCCTAACCGACGGCTCTGGATAATTTGTAATTCTAACTACAGCCCAGATCCGTCCTTACTATCTGAGCCAATCATCGACCGGTTACATTCCTTGCAACTCCAAGGGTTTCGAGATGCCGTGATTTGCTTTCAGGTAAGTGGCGAAGCCACTCCTGATTGGAAGCAGCGAGTGGATTTGACCCCTCCAGAACAAGTCCTCAAGGAATGGGCTCGTTGGGGAGATGTAGAAGCAATCCAGCGGTTATTAAATCAGGGGTTGGCAGCGGTAGGAATAACAGTTAGAGCCATTCTCAAAGAAAGCACCCTACATGTATTTTGTAGCGTCATTAACCGCCGGAAAACTATTGCCCCAGAAAAAGAAACAGTAGTCAGTGCCATTGCCTCAGTACTGGATTTAATCGCTCCTCAAGGAATCCAGGGTGCAACTATTTATGGTGTAGACTCAAGTCAGTTCCCTAGTCAAACATTACTGTCTCAGCAAGCTGACTCTCTGCAACCCCCCTTTGGAAACAATGGTCAACGGGGAAACAATTCCTTACTGCCAGAAACCGAATCCCCAGCCTGGATTCACTGGCTCAACTTACCAGCAGCAGACCACCAGAGTTTAGGAGAATCCACCTATTCCTTAGCCCAAACAGGGCATCACAATGCCTTGACCTTTTTGTTGGAGCGCTTACTCAATCCCGACATTGACCAACGATTGGTAACAGGTGGAATAAGGGTGAAAATTCGCCGTAAACAAGACTTGTTGCACATCATGAGCGAGGCAACGGTCTGTCCTCGAAAATCTCAGGTCACTCGAAAAATTACCCGCTTCCTAGAGCAACTGGCTATGTCCGAAATTACTGGGTTACGGCTCTATGGACGTCGAGCTGGTGCTACCTCCCCCTCCTGGAACTATGGAGTTGATTTTGTTCATCGACAGCGTCTAGTCCCAGAAGCTACCCCAGAGTTTGCTGCCTCAGATGCCTACCTGAGTGATTTGGTAACTCCCACTGGGGAACCAGTACTGCGTCGTGATCTAACCCACTACGATCTCAACCAGGGTTTAAAAGGAGCAGTTGATGGTGTAGTTTACATACTCCAGCGTTTACTATGCTACTCTCAGCTATTTGTACCCACTGTAGAAAACCAAGACATGGCAGCCTTCTCAGACAAGAGACAGGCCAAGGGTAAATTATCTATCCAAGGCGTAGCAGTAGCCATGGTATGGGGCGTAGCAGGATTACTACTAACACTGATCACAGATTGGCGTTTTAGTGAGCTCCTACAGTCTCAAGCCTCACCATCAGCAGAAGTAAAGGCAGTGACTAACTCATCACCGAAACCCATTGCTTTGCCCCAACTATCTTTGCAAAAAGGGGCGGGTCTCGGGACTGAAAACTTCAATACCTCTGGGTTTACTGCTCCTGGGGATACCATGGTGATTGTGAATGAAAACGGCAATGCCACCATGGCAGCCATGCTGGCTGCAGCGCGATCGCCCAATCCTTCATTCAATAACCAGATGTTAGATGAAAAGCTAGCTCTGTACCAACAACGCCTGCTTCAAAATGGTATCCCTGATGTCCTGATTATGGGGAGTTCCAGGGCCATGCGGGGAATCGATCCCATTGCCCTGCAAGATGCCTTAGAAGAACAGGGCTATCCTGACATTGACGTCTTTAACTTTGGGGTTAATGGTGCCACAGCTCAGGTAGTAGACTTCATGGTTCGGCGCGTCTTAACTCCCGAGCAACTGCCTAAATTGATTATTTGGGCTGATGGGGTCAGAGCCTTTAACAATGGTCGAGTTGATGCTACCTACAACTCGATTATCGCATCACCAGGCTACGAAGCTCTAATGGCAGGAGTTTTTCCGAACCGCACTAAAGAACCGCCATTACCGACAGATACCACAGACCAACCTCTAGAGGTTTTGAATGATGGATATCAGTTCATCAGTGGCTGGCTAAATCAGTCAATAGCCAAAATTTCGTTAACTTATCCTCACCGAAGCCAACTCAAATCTCTGTTACAGGAAAAGTTGGTTGACCTAGAAAAGTTCCTGCAACCAGACACAACCGAGACTGCCAAAAAGCCTCAAAATACATTATCCCCAACCTGGAAAATTGACTTTGATGGATTCCTTCCCCTGTCAACTCGTTTTAACACCGCTACCTACTACCAAAAACATCCTAAAGTTCCCGGTATTTATGATGGTGATTACCGGTATTTTCAGCTAGGAGGTCAGCAAGACAGAGCCCTAAGAAATTTGATGGAATTTGCCCAGAAGCATGACCTTAGTATCGTTATGCTCAACCTACCCCTGACTAAAGAATATTTAGATCCAGTGCGGACCAAATATGAGAAACAATTTCAGCGATACATGTACAACTTTGATTTAGAAGGGGGATTGATTTTCCGAGATTTCAATAAAATGTTGCTAACTAAACATGACTACTTTTCCGACCCCAGCCATCTCAACCGCTATGGTGCTTACCAAGTTTCTAAGCAGTTGGCTAAAGATCCAATGATGCCTTGGTCATTAGTGATTAGTGATTAGTGATTAATCATTAATTATTAATTTTAAATTGAATAACAACCAATAATTATATAGCGGTTTGCAACCCGCGCTAATTACCATAACAACAAGTAGTCAGTAGTCAGTAGTCAGTAGTCAGTAGTCAAGATTCGTAATTATACTTAACCTACAAGCAAACCGCTATAACTATTCAAACGGAAACGATATGTAAGCATATGCGCGTAGCGCATATGCTGATGGCTGATAGCTGAATGCTTACACGCTATCAGGCGAACATCCTTAATCCTTTATCTTTATGTCATTTATTTCGATTACCTACAGCTGTTTCTTGCTAGCCGTTTTGGGAATCTACTGGTTGGTGCAACGTTCTACAGCTGCCACAGGTTCTCCCAAACTAAAACTTTTGGTTTTAGTAATTAGCAGTCTAATCTTTTATGCTTCATTACAAATCCAATATATTCCCCTGTTGGTATTGATTACCCTAATTAATTTTTACTTTGGACAAGCACTAGGGACGAATACAGTTGCTGGTTCCCATGCTACTAATTATCATCTCTCCAATGAAGAATGGCTATTAGCTGATAGTTTTTGGAATAACCGACGATTAAGACTACTGTGGCTAGGTATTTTCCTAAATGTGCTCTTTTTGCTAGGCTTCAAGTATCTTCCTTTTCTATTGTCAAACTTAGCAGTAATTACCAACTTTACCATTGCCCAAGATGGGGCTAATTGGATTAGGGATAACTTAATTGTGCCTCTAGGAATATCATTTTTTATCTTTGAGGGTATTGCTTATCTCATTGATGTCTATCGTGGGGCTCATGCCACTCGTAATCTACTCCAGTTTGCTGCTTATAAGTTATTTTTTCCTAAACTTATTTCTGGTCCAATTACTCGTTATCATCCGTTTGCCCTTGAACTTAAAACCCTACAATTTCCAAGTCTTGACCGAGCAACAGAAGGACTTTGGTTGATTACATCTGGTGCGATCAAAAAAGCACTGTTAGCGGACCACATTGGGATTTTTGTTGATTTGTGTTTTGGCAATATAGAACGGGCTGGTAGTGGAGATTTATGGTTAGCTATCTTTGCCTACGGTTTACAACTCTATTTCGATTTCAGCGGCTATGTAGACATTGCCCGTGGTAGTGCAGTGTTACTGGGCATTAATCTTCCAGAAAACTTTGATTTTCCCTATTTCAGTATCAGCATTGCGGATTTCTGGCGTCGCTGGCACATCACTCTAGGGGATTGGATCCGCAACTATCTCTACTTTCCCTTGGGCGGTTCCCGTAAAGGGGTTGCTCGTACCTGCCTTAACCTATTCATTGTAATGGTCATTATTGGTATCTGGCATGGAGCAGCTTGGGGATTTGTAGCCTGGGGTGGCTTGCATGGTCTAGCGTTAGTCCTTCATCGCTTGACCGAAGCTTTCTGTGAAAATAGAGATGGCATAAAACGTTGGTGGCAAAGTTGGTCAGGGGTCTTAGTCAGCTGGTTTTTGACCCAATTTATGGTGTTTACTGCCTGGATTTTTTTCCGCATTCCCAATCTCAAACAAGCCAGTTTAGTCATCCAGAATCTCTGGGGTCACCCAGCTGACATCCAATTTGGTCAAAAAGTCTACTTAACCGCTATTGGTATGGAACGCTTCTGGGTGCTTCTGCTGTTAGTTAGCTTAGCAGCCTCAATGGCTGGGGTTTACAGTATCCGAAGGGGTCTGAAATTACAACTCAACTGGCCGGTGAAGTTGTTGTTGGTACCAGTAGGTCTCTACGTAGTTTGGTTGTTTGCTCCTCAGAGTGGTCTCCCTTACATTTATTTCGATTTTTAAAGTTAGTTAAATAAAGATTAATTAAAGCAAATAAATGTTTAATTAATTGAATAAATGCAAAATCAACTAAGTAAAAATTTCGTTGATATTAAGAAATATAAAAAAACGTGCAGATTCAAGATTAGTGTTAATAGTATTAATCATAAGCCAAGGCAAGAAGACTATTTTCTAGGTGCGCCTTCACGCTTGTCGGGAAACCCGACCGGGGTCGCACCGCATCTTCACCTCTGGCACTTTCCGTTAATTGCCATAATATTTGAACCATGACAACTACATTAAGAGGTCGTGAAAGCGGCAATCTTTGGGATCGGTTTTGTAACTGGATTACCTCCACCAATAACCGCCTCTACGTAGGCTGGTTTGGTGTTTTGATGATCCCTTGCTTGCTAACCGCTACCATCTGCTTTATCATCGCCTTCATCGCTGCTCCTCCAGTGGACATCGACGGTATCCGTGAACCGGTGGCTGGCTCTCTGATCTACGGTAACAACATCATTTCTGGTGCCGTTGTACCTTCTTCAAATGCTATCGGCTTGCACTTCTACCCGATTTGGGAAGCCGCGTCCTTGGATGAATGGTTATACAACGGTGGCCCTTACCAGCTGATTGTGTTTCACTTCCTAGTTGGCATCTTCTGCTGGATGGGTCGTCAGTGGGAGCTGAGCTATCGTCTGGGTATGCGTCCTTGGATTTGCGTAGCTTACAGTGCCCCTGTGGCTGCCGCTACCTCTGTTTTCCTGATCTACCCCATTGGTCAAGGCAGTTTCTCTGATGGCATGCCTCTAGGAATCAGTGGTACCTTCAACTTCATGTTCGTATTCCAAGCAGAGCACAACATCCTGATGCACCCCTTCCACATGCTCGGTGTAGCTGGTGTATTTGGTGGTGCGCTGTTTAGTGCGATGCACGGTTCTCTAGTGACCTCTTCCCTGGTGCGTGAGACTACCGAAATCGAGTCTCAGAACTATGGTTACAAGTTCGGTCAAGAAGAAGAAACCTACAACATCGTTGCGGCTCATGGCTACTTTGGCCGTTTGATCTTCCAGTATGCTAGCTTCAACAACAGCCGTTCCTTGCACTTCTTCTTGGGTGCTTGGCCAGTGGTTGGCATCTGGTTTACCGCTTTAGGTATTAGCACTATGGCCTTCAACCTGAACGGCTTCAACTTCAACCAGTCCGTGCTCGATTCTCAAGGTCACGTCATCAACACCTGGGCTGATGTGCTTAACCGGGCTAACTTGGGCTTTGAAGTGATGCACGAGCGTAATGCTCACAACTTCCCTCTCGATTTGGCTGCTAGTGAGGTGGCTCCAGTTGCTGTGAGTGCTCCTATCATCAATGGTTAATCTTGACCCGGGAAAGAGGCGCGAGCGATCGCACCTCTTGCAATAAAGCGTTCTTCTGTGAGGAAGGGCGCTTTTTTTGTAGGAAGGAACCGCAAGTCTCAAACTTGAGGGGGCGGAATGTGGGTACTCATACCAAGTTGCGGTCAAACATACAACTTTCTCTTCCCCCAATTTCCCCATCTCCCTATCTCCCCATCTCCCTATCTCCCCATCTCCCTATCCAACCAATCTACTATTTTTGAATACAACTCGGTATCAGGCACTAGCACTCTATCAAAAGGGGCACATCTAACCGATAGGATAGTAGTAATGCTGCAATAATATAAGCTTTATACAAAATTAACTTGAGAGAGAACACTGTATGGATCTGGTTACACTCCAGAACAAATTAGATAATATTGCCTTTTTCGTCCTGTTTGTGACGATGTTAATTTACTGGGTAGGAGCCGCTTTTCCTAAAATCCCTTATTTGTCACCCTTAGGAACATCAGGGATGGCAACCGCCAACCTTTGCACTGCTACCCTACTCGGAGCAAGATGGCTAGAGGCGGGCTACTTCCCGATCAGTAATCTCTATGAATCCCTATTTTTCCTGACCTGGGGAATTACCACAGTTCATCTAATTGCTGAAAACATGAGTCGCAGCCGATTTGTGGGCGTGGCTACTGCACCAGTCGCCATGGGAATTACCGCGTTTGCCGCTCTATCCCTACCACCAGACATGCAGGAAAGTGCTCCATTGGTACCTGCTCTGAAATCCAATTGGTTAATGATGCATGTTAGCATCATGATGCTCAGTTACGCCACCCTGATGGTGGGTTCCCTGGTAGCGATCGCATTTTTAGTGATTACCCGTGGTCAGAACGTGGAACTGCGAGGAAGTTCTGTCGGCACTGGTGGCTATCGCAGCAAGACTAACGTACCGAATAACTTACCAGGGAATTCCACTTTTAAACTACAGCGCAACGGTAAAGCCTCAATTTCTCAGCCTGTAGTTACCTCTGATACCTCATCCCCTTTAGCTGAACTGGGACAGAGTAATGCAGCTAGTACTACAGCAGTGCTCGATTTAGTAACTACCCCCGACTCATCCGTACCATCAGTATCCACAGCACCCACCCTCTCACCCCAGAGGCTAAATATTGCCGACACTCTTGATAATATCAGCTATCGTATTATTGGACTGGGGTTTCCTCTGCTCACCATTGGGATTATTGCCGGTGCCGTTTGGGCAAACGAGGCTTGGGGTTCATACTGGAGTTGGGACCCAAAAGAAACCTGGGCATTAATTACTTGGCTAGTGTTTGCTGCCTATCTCCATGCCCGCATTACCCGTGGGTGGCAAGGACGCCGACCAGCAATTTTGGCAGGGACAGGACTTCTAGTTGTCTGGGTTTGCTATCTAGGAGTCAATCTATTGGGTAAAGGCTTACATTCCTACGGCTGGTTCTTCTAAGAACTCTATATTTCCGTGATTGAGTGCATGCCCTAAATTGCTTCTACTGAAAACCTGCTTTAATGCCTAGAGGCATCGGAGAATTAACCCTAGAAAAACTACCTTTGACTCAAAGGAATAGTTGGGTCTATGGTTGGAAAGCGATGCAGAGGTGCGACCCGTGGCGAATTTAATTACGGGTCAAACGCACCATTACGGTCTTGGGGAGGCAGCGCCGACCTGTGGGGGTTCCCCCCATGAGCAACTGGCGTGGTTTCCCCCACTCGCGCTTTGCATGGCTGACAATGAAACTCCTGGCCTCTAGGCATGGAAGCTTATCGAAAAGTTTGATCGGGGAAAATAGTTGTGGATAATCAGTTCAAGCCACTCGCTGTTGGTGAAGTACTATCAGTGGATGAATCTGCTCAAATCTTTATTGGTAACCGTACCTTTAGGGTCGGTGAATTCTTAGTTGCTATCAAAAAGAAATTGGTAGAAGTTTTAGGGGATGAATGGAGTGCAGAACAGGAAAGTTGGTTTAGCGAATCCGGTATTCCCTGTGAAGTGTTGCAATTTTCTGCTAATGACTGGCAGCAAGGCAAGGTAAGAGTTAATCTAGAATTTTGCCTTGTCGAGGCTGAGAATAATGTTGATAATATATCAGCTATTGGTGGTGAAACATTACAAAGCACATCAACCCAGATAGCAGCACCGCCAGACCTCACAGAGCCAGAAACTAGCAATGATTCTGGATTGGAGCTTGGAGTTGGAGCAGCCACAGCCGCTGTGACTGCTACTGGAATATCAGTAGCTGAAGCACTGGAAGAAGATGCCTCAACTGCTATCTCAGATGAGATGACACTTAAACCAACACTTGATGCAGATGAAGACATTGCTCTCGATCAAACCCTAACCAGTACTGAAGATGACTTTGATTTAGGAGACTTTTCCGATAGTCAGGAAAGTGAAGAAGATATTGGTTTTGAACAAACCCCAACCAGTACTGAAGATGACTTTGATTTAGGAGACTTTTCCGATAGTCAGGAAAGTGAAGAAGATATTGGTTTTGAACAAACCCCAACCAGTACTGAAGATGACTTTGATTTAGGAGACTTTTCCAATAGTGAGGAAGATATTGGTTTCGAACAAACCACAACCAATACTGAAGATGACTTTGATTTAGGAGAATTTTCCGATAGTGAAGAAGATATAGAGTTCGTAGAATCACCGACAGCAGAGGAAGAAGATTTGCTGGATTTGTCAGCAGTATCAACAGACAGTAGTAATGATTTTGATCTGGGTGATATGTCTGATGATAGTGATGAAGACATGTTTAAACTGGACGATATTTCCTTTGATGAGGAATCAGAAAACGGTGATGATAATTCCCTAATGGATGATGTCTGGCAGGAAATGAATGAACTTAAATAAGGGTAAATAATAGTCTATTGGTAAATGTTGTGGTAAATGTTGACATAGGAGCATCGTAGTGAACACGCTGATTTCAAGGCTTTTAAGAACCTTGAGCGTTTAGGATTTATAGGATTCTAGGGTATCTATGACCTACAAAATTCAAAATCTCAAAGTTTTGGATAACTATTCATAACCACTCTAATGTCTGAGATACCGAGTTGGACACCTCTTCATGCACGGCTACATAGAACCCTGCGGCAAAAGAAGCTACTACCAAAGAATCAGCAGGTTTTAGTAGCCGTATCCGGTGGGCAAGATTCCCTTTGTCTAACCAAACTACTCCTAGATTTACAGCCCAAGTGGAAATGGCAGCTAGGAATCGCCCACTGTGACCACCGTTGGCCCTATGATGAAGGAATTTCTCTTCATGTACAGCAAATTGCTCAAAGTTGGGGGCTTCCATTTCATCTACGAACTGCCCCTGAAGTGACAAAGAGCGAATCAGCAGCGCGGCAGTGGCGTTATCAAGCCCTGATTGACATTGCCCAAACTCAAGGTTACCCCACTGTTGTCACAGGTCACACAAAAAGCGATCGCGCTGAAACAGTCATCTATAACCTGATCAGAGGTTCAGGCACTGATGGCTTGCAAGCCTTGACCTGGGAACGACCTCTTGCTCCTGGAGTAAGTCTGGTGCGTCCCCTACTTGAGACATCCCGTAGCGAAACTCTCCAGTTTTGCGAGCAGCAGCAACTGTCCATTTGGGTAGATGCTTACAATCAAGACCTTAACTATGCCCGTAACCGCATCCGCCAAGAGCTAATACCCTATATAAAAACCCATTTCAACCCACAAGTTGAGACCGCATTGTCCCAAATTGCTGAAATCTTGCGAGCAGACGTGGAATATCTCGAAAACACTGCTGAGCAAATCCAAAAGCAAGCCATGGCAGTACCTACGGTCGAGGAAGATCCTGGTAGCAATAGCCCTCCACGATTGAATCGTCTGGTATTACAGCAAGCTCCCCTAGCTCTGCAACGTCGTGTGATTCGGAAGTTCCTTCAGGAAAACCAAGTCAAAGCCCTCAACTTTGAACAAATCGAAGCGGTGACTGGTTTAATTGCTGCTCCCAACCGTTCTCGAACGTCATCCTTTCCTGGTGGAGTAACAGCCTTGGTAGAAGAAGAATGGATTATTCTTAATACTGAAGTATGAAGTATTAAGTATTAACTATAAAGTATAAACTCCTAAACAGTTCTATCTCTTAGTTTCTGAGAAATTGAAATTTTTATCCTTCAACCTACCCTACACCGAATACGGGGCGAGCAACATTCAACCTTGGCCAAAAGGCCACGCTACGCGAATAACATTCAACATTCAATAGTAAACCTTAAACCTAAGAAGCTGCCAACTCGGGAGATTGGCTTAAGCTACTGATGATTTGGGATATTTGAGCGATCGCTTGTTGTTGAGAATCACCTGTTTTCTGGATGTGATTCAGAGCATTTGCGATCGCATCCAGCTTCTGTCGAATTTTATTGAGACCATCTTGCAATGGCTGTAGGGTTTTTTCATAGAGATGAACTTTGCCCCAAAGTTGAGCTACCTTCACCTGATTGGAGAGCCAACTTTCCTCCAAATTGTTTACCTGAGCCAGCTTAGCATCCTTTTCTTGGGTTTGTTGATTCATCAATTCTTCAGCTTGGCTAACCCTAAGGCGCATCTGTTCAATTTCTCGTTCTAGTTGTTGCAATTGATCTGACTGTTGTTTGCACTGTGCTTCTAGTTCGATCAAAATTGGTCCTAAGTCAATTTTCTGGTTTTGTTGACCATTACTATCCACAATTCCTTGCCGCAGTCGCAACACTCGTAGGTGCTGATTTAGAATTTCTTCTCGTTCCCATAGAGTCCGGCGTTGACCCACCAAGGTTCTGTCCAGCATCTGGTAACGGTCTTGCTCATCTGCTAACTGGGTTTCTAGACTAATACGATCGTACTCACTAGCGACCCTAATCTGTTCTTGTAGTTCTTCAATCCCTTGGTGTTGGAGTGTTAGTTCTTCTTCTTGGTCATTGACGAAGCGTACAACTTTTTCCAAATCCTGCTGCAAATTCTGAACTATATCCTGTAACTCACCCAAGGGCATTTTTTCTAGTGCTGCAATATCCACCATTTGGCTAATCTTGACATCCCCTGATGTTGCTGCCATTCGAGCCAGTTCTTGGTATAATTTTTGCTGAGTTTGGAGTTGCAGACTCACCATCCTAGCTGATTCAACCTTGATCTCTAGATTGGTTTGCTGCACTTGCCTTTCTCGGTTTGCCTGTTCACAGGATGCTTGTAATTGTTGTAGTTGTTGGGTTTGATGTTGGACTTCTTCCCCTTGACCCTTAACATCTGCTTCCAATTTTTGAGCTAATAGACGCTGTTCATTTAACTGCTGCCAGTGAGTATCCAACACCGAATGCTGATGCTTGACGACTTCCAAGGCTTGATTCAGTGGTTCCCAGACAGATTGTGTTGATTCTGCTCCTCCTGATAAGCCATTGAGCAATTGCTGAATCACACCAGCCTGCTGAGCATCTAAACCAGCAGAGTATTGACCATCTGAAACTTGTTCTTCTAAGCGTAGCTGCTGTCCCCGGAGTTGTTCCCAAGCCCCTTCAAGCTCCTTACTTTTACGCTCCAATTCTTGGCTGAGTTTAGCAGTTTCTGTCTGAGAACTTTCCAGTTCTTGGCGTTGTTGCTCTATTCTAGAAAAATCCTCCTCCATCGTTTGCATCTGCTCAAGCCGTGCTTCCATTTCCATCTCGCGACGGTTGAGTTCTTGACTTTGATAGGTCAAAGATTGCTTCCACTGCTCAATTTCTTCTTCCTGGTTTTTTGACTTTTCTAGCAAGCGAGAAAAATTTTGCAACAGATTGACTAACCTTCCCCCCGCTGCCTCGATTGTCCCCTGTATTTGTCGATTCCCACTCAGGTTAACAATCACCAACGCACCATCACCAAAGTTATTGGCTTGTTCTGTCGGAAGCACTTCCTCCCCAGACACCTTATTCCAACTCTGGTCAGTCCGCTGAAAAGCCAGCAGTTTGAGTTCGGCCTGAGCTCTACCCATAAACCCAGTTTTCTGCTTTCTTACCTCTGCGAGATACAGCACACTGATCGTCCTCTTTTAATTGTATTGTGCCCAATTCTTAATTAACACATTTGAACGCTTAACCCCTTTGGGGTTGCAGGGTGGTAATTTTCGGAGATGATTGGTCAACCGATTTTGTTTTGATCCTTAAGGCTATTAGTCCTTTAAAGGATGACGGTATTCAGTATATTTAGACCCTAAAGGTATTTTAAGGTATTTCCCAGACTTGATCTGCCAGTCAATCAAGGTTAGCAGAATAAAAATAGATTTATGAGGATAGTCTTAGGAATCTTCCCACAGGGGGGGTCTAGTTTCCCCAACCCGTCTAGTTTGCCCAACCATAGATTTTATCCACCCAGAGGGTCGAATTTTCTAGATTGAACATAACATTTTACCCCATCACTTTCTTCCCTTGTGCCTAATCCCTATTCAAATAAATATACTTAATTTATATGCTTATATGCTATCCAATGGTGTTTAAAGTCCTAACCTATAACCTTGGACATCTTAGCTTAAGTTTCCAGTAACCGTCAAAATCCCAGTCTTACCGCTAATCAGTTACTTCGCGCTTTGGTTAGCTGTCTGCAGCCATGCTAAGCTTCCACCAGTTGGCTTACAGAAGTGATTCCTTAGCAACTCTCCTAGCCTCACCCAATTTTTGGGGATATTTTCATTGTACAGTTAAGCCATTTCTTGAGCAAAGATAGATCAGTACCAGTTTATGGGCATCCTTAAACTCAATGACAGGTCATAATCTCAGATACATCAACAGGTTGTTAGGAGCACATTGTCTTTAAATGCAGGGAACTTTGAGTGAAATTGATATCCGTAGCATCCTGCAACTGATCGAGCTAGGTCAGCGAACCGGGGAACTCTTAGTCGAGGCATACAGCTCTCACCCTAGTAGCAAGGCTAGCAATAGTGGCAGTCATCGTTTTGCCTCAGGTAGACTTTACCAGCAGCCAAAACTACCAAGTCCCGGTCCTTATTGGTTTGTCTTCTTCCTGAATGGCCAGATTGCCTATGCTGCTGACAGCGATGGGAGCTTGTCGCGCCTGCATGATTATCTGCGCCGCTATAAAGCCAATGATGCTCTCAAGGAATTGGAAAGTCTGTCCATTGCGGCTACCAATGCTCTAGAGTATGGTTATCTTTGGGCTTTGTTAGAAAAGCATGTGATCACACCAAACCAAGGGCGAAGCATTATTCAAAGCATGGTTAATGAAACCCTTTTTGATTTGCTGAGCTTTCACCATGGCTACTTTGTATTTGAAATTGGTCCGGCATTAGCACCGCAACTTACTACCTTAGAAATAGGACCATTGGTCACAGAGATTATGAAGCAGGTGCAGGAGTGGAAGCAATTGTGCCCTCATATCCAATCTCCCCATCAGTGTCCAATGATTACTGCCCATGACCAGTTACAGGCTACACTGCCCGAAAAATCCTTTAGACTCATCAGCAGTTGGGTAGATGGCAAAACTTCTCTACGCCAGTTGTCCCGTTATCTCCATCGCGACCTGATCACCGTAGCTCGGGCTATTTATCCCTATGTACAACAGGGGTCAATCCAAATGGTGACCCCCAAAGAAGCAGATACGCCAGCCATTGAAGAGCAATGGGAGTTGAAGAAAGTTACACGATCTGTTGTCTGTGTTGATGATGATCTCGCAGTTGGAAAAGCTGTGGAATATACCCTAGAAGCCAAAGGTTATAAAGTTACAGCAATTCAGAAGCCCCTAAAGGCTCTGAGTCAGGTTTTTCAACTCCAACCGGATCTCATCCTCTGTGACCTAGTAATGCCTGACCTAGATGGTTATGAGCTTTGTGGCATGTTACGCCAATCCAGAGCATTTCGGCAAACCCCCATCATCATGCTCACAGGCAAAGATGGCTTTATCGATCGCGTCAGAGCCCGGATGGTAGGCGCAACTGACTACTTAACCAAGCCCTTCGGAGATCATGAGTTATTGATGCTTTTGGAGAAATACATTTGGTCGAGGTGACCAACGAACAATGCCAAGATAGTAATGCCCTGACCAAAGAATTAGATCAAGGGGAAAATATTGCTGTGTCAGCCTTTGAGTTATTAATACAGGCGTCTAACCCATCAGTTCATTAACCAACACTATCCTAATTAAACCCACTGGTCAAGCTAGGGGCTTCCACAAATTCAAGAAAAATCTAGTCTTTCTTGGTATCACCACCAATAGATGAGCGATACTGTAATCATGATTCAGTTTATAGACCCAAATCGGGCTATGGTTTAATTTCACGACCTTTCCCGAGGGTCGAGCTAGGAGTTATGAGTAAAGTTTTAGTTGTAGAAGACAGCCTTGCTCAACGGCAGATGATCTCAGACCTCCTCAAAGGTAGTGGTTTGAAGGTGGATGTTGCCAGTGATGGTGTTGAGGCTTTAGAACATATTTTAGAGTATTGTCCAGATGTAGTTGTCTTGGATATAGTGATGCCACGCATGAATGGCTATGAGGTCTGTCGGCGTCTTAAGGCTGACCCCAAAACTCAGAATGTGCCAGTGGTGATGTGTTCTTCAAAAGGCGAAGAATTCGACCGCTATTGGGGCATGAGGCAAGGTGCAGATGCATACATTGCGAAGCCTTTTCAGCCAACGGAGTTGATTGGAACAGTTAGACAGCTACTCAGAAGATAAATATATTGGTATTTGACGGTAATGGTTGCTAATCCGGACTTTGTAACTGACTCGGTTCTTGAACAAGCCCCAGAATTGCAGGAATTGGAAAGTCCTGAAGGCGAACTATACCTGCGGTTTTATCTGCCATCTGGTGATGAATTTGCTCTGCCTGCTACTGGTATCAAAGAGGTAATTGACCCCTGCCCTGAACAAATTACTCCTATTCCTAATGCTTCCCCTCTATTGTTGGGGACCTTCAATCGACGTGGGCGCGTAATTTGGGTCTCAGATCTGGGTCAGTTTCTAGGGGATAAAACGGTTTTAAATACAGACCGTATGGAAATCCCCGTTATTGCTATTGAAGATCAAGACACTATGCTGGGGTTGGCAGTTCAAAAAATTGTCTGTACAGACTGGCTGGATGTGGAAAAGTTACATATGCCTACCAATGTTGCCGATAGTATGGCTCCTTTCTTACGCGGTGAGTGGTTGCTAGATATTGAGTCTAATCAGGTTCTGAGACTACTTGATCATGTGGCGATTATACGCTCAGCAAGGTGGGCAGCCTAAAACTAATTATTAAAAATTGAACATTAAAAATTAGTGGGATTAATTATTATTAAACATTAAATTAATTTTTAATGCTTCGGGAGGAGGTAAATGGCATCCAGTATAAATTACCCCCAGCAGTATGGGGAAGCCGAAAAAGCCTATATGCAGGGCAAATACCAAGAAGCGGCAACAATTGTTGATCGTTTGATTGAGGATTTCCCTAATGAACCCAGTGCCCTGCTACTGCGGGGTCATATTTACTGCTATGGTCTACAGCAGTACGATGTGGCTCGCCAACAGTATGAATCAGTACTCAATCTGACCTCTGAACCAGATTTTGTTAATTATGCCAACAACGGTCTAGAGTACGCCCAGCAATCTACAAATGGTGATCAGGAGGCTGGGTTATCACCTGATGATGATGTCAATACATCACAGGTAAAACTAGATGATACTGAGGAGTTGAGTGCAGAACCCACAGCAGGAAATTGGCAAGACTTCGCTGATTTTAATGATATCAGTGAATTTGACCCGGAAAGCTTAAGTTTGGATAACACAGGGGTTGATGATTTTGCTTCAGAATCAACCTCACCCTTTAACGATTCTTTTCAAGATTCCACTAGTGATGAAGGCACCATAGATTATCAGTCTTCTTCTAATCTAGACCCCTTTAGTATCGTTAGTGACCTAGAAGAAGACAGTGAGGATTTAGAGAGTTGGGAAATTGCCTCTGAGGATTTAGAACTCGATGTGAACCCTGTCAGTAGTCAGACTTCTTATAATGGCACAGAAGGACACTTTCCTGAACTCTCTCAAGAGGAGGGTCTACAAACATTTATGGTGTCTCCTGAGGTTAATTTAGACGAAGATATATCTTATGGTTCAGAAGAGTTAACTAGTGAATATAGCACAGTTGAGTTTAACGTCCTGGCTGAAGAAGAATTAGAATCCCTGCCGGATTACGAGTTTAGCGATATCGAGGAGCAATCAAAGAATTCCTTTGTTGAAGCTGCAACCCTGTTAATGAATTCAGCAGAGCTTGAGGAGCATTTTTACCCGACTCCAAGTTCTGAGCCTACCGCGACTACCCAAGAAAATTATGCCAGCACCGAGCAGTCTTTGGAACCTGAGGAACCAACGGGGGATACTCAAGCCTATGCTGACAATCAAGAGGACTTAGAATATCTCAATGATGAGGCGACTGACTCTACTGAACCCTATTTATCGGAAAACTATGGCTCGGATGAGCAACTTTTGGACTCAGCTTACGAACAAAATGGGTTCAACTCTCCAAGGCCAAACCAAATTAATTTGGAATCCTTTGATGATGATTCTTGGACAATGGATGATGTAACGGAATCAGAAGAGGAAATCTTGTCAGGAATTGAAGCACATCAAGGGGTAAAAGAGGGTTTTTTAGATGAGTTTGACCTATTTGATGATGATTTAGATTCAATCCCTGATTTCTCTGTTGATGATCAGCAACCACTGTCCAATGAGAGTGGTGACAATAGTGATTTTGATGTCTTAAGCAGTACTGGCTCAACACTCGGAAGTACTGGGTCAATGGATATGAACACAAGTGGTGTAAGTGCTGTAGCCAATCATGATTATCCGTCAGCCACTGGCAATGAGGAGCTATTTAGCCTTAGTAGTGCCACCGAGCCAATCCCTATTTATAATCCTACTAAAGACATTGACAAAGAGCTGGTTGTTAGTATTGACCAAGGTCCACTAGCTCCCATAGAAAACGCTCCTGTCAACCAGAAGAATTGGATGACTGCCTTGATTACTGGCGCGGTATCAATGGTGGTGGTAGCAGCGGTGGGTGCTGGAGCACAATACATGGTTCGAGATCAGCCATCCTTCAAAAATCATGTGCGAAATACTAGTATTCTGATGACCCTAGCCGCTGGTGTTGCCAGTTTTGGTACGACTCTGGCTGTCGGGACTATTACAGCTAGGCAGATTAGACGTAGTACCGAAAACCTGAAAACCCAGTTTGAAGGAGTATCTCAGGGTAATCTCAATGCCCATGCTACGATTTATTCCCAGGACGAATTGGGTCAGTTAGCCCATAGTTTCAACCAAATGGCCAGAGTCATCTTGACAACGATGACTGAAGCACAACGAAAGGCAGAAGAGCAAGAACAGGCCAAAGAAGACCTCCAACGCCAGGTAATTCGATTGCTTGATGATGTGGAAGGGGCAGCACGAGGGGATTTAACCGTACAAGCAGAGGTAACTGCTGATGTTTTGGGGGCAGTTGCTGATTCCTTCAACCTGACGATTCAAAACCTACGGGAAATTGTACAACAAGTCAAGCAGGCAGTCCGTCAGGTGACCAAATGTTCCACCGATAGTGAGTCCTTTGCCCGTAGCTTGTCTTCTGATGCTTTACGGCAAGCTGAGGAACTGGCGGTTACCCTGAACTCTGTACAGGTGATGACCGATGCTATTCAGCGGGTGGCAGAGAGTGCACGAGAAGCTGAGGAAGTTGCCCGCTCAGCCTCGGCTACCGCTCTCAAAGGTGGTGAGGCTGTGGAGCGCACTGTGGCCGGAATTTTGCAAATTCGTGAGACAGTAGCAGAAACGACTCGTAAAGTCAAGCGTTTGGCAGAATCTTCCCAGGAAATTTCTAAAATTGTTACATCGATTTCTACCATTGCCTCCCGAACAAATTTGTTAGCACTCAATGCTAGTATTGAGGCGGCAAGAGCTGGAGAAGCTGGTCGAGGCTTTGCTGTTGTTGCGGATGAGGTACGACAGCTCGCTGATAAGTCAGCCAAGGCACTCAAGGATATTGAACATATTGTGTTGCAAATCCAGAGTGAAACTGGTTCAGTGATGACAGCTATGGAAGAAGGCACCCAACAGGTGATTGAAGGTACTAAACGAGCAGAACAAGCCAAGCGATCGCTTGAAGATATTGTGCAAGTGGCAAACCGGATCGATGCTTTAGTACGTGCAATCACTGCGGATACTATCGAGCAAACTGAAACATCCCGTGCTGTTGCCCAAGTGATGCAATCCGTTGAGTTAACCGCTCAAGAAACCTCCCAAGAAGCCCAAAGGGTTTCTGGAGCTTTGCAAAACCTGGTTGGTGTGGCGGGAGAGTTGCGGACATTTGTTGAGCGTTTCCGTGTGGAAGCGAATGATGGGAAATGATCGACTAATGGCTAAAACTACCAGCCTCGGGTTATGGAGTCAGCGTTTATTGGCGGCGATTTTCTTAGCTGGGCAAGTGATACTTCATATACTGAGTGGGAAGATTCACCGCCGCAATACGATCGAGCAAATGGTAACCGTTGGACCAGAGTCTCTGATAATTGCTCTGCTCACTGCTACTGTAATCGGTATGGTGTTTACCATTCAGGTAACACGAGAGTTCATTAATTTTGGTGCCACCAATGCCATTGGGGGAGTCTTGGCTCTAGCTTTGACTAGGGAATTGGCTCCAGTGTTGACTGCTGTGGTTTTAGCAGGACGAGTTGGTTCGGCATTTGCTGCTGAAATTGGTACGATGCGTGTTTCAGAGCAAATTGATGCTTTGTATATGCTCAAGACTGACCCGATTGATTATTTAGTGATTCCTCGGGTGATTGCTTGTTGTCTGATGCTGCCAGTGTTGACCATTCTCGCTATTGTGACTGGTATGCTAGGAGGATTGGTGCTGGCTCAAAATCTTTATGGTATTCCCCAGTCTGTGTTTCTTGATTCGGCTCGTAACTTCTTAGGAATTTGGGACTTGTTCTCTGCTGCTATTAAATCTCTAGTATTTGGGCTGTTGATTGCTGTGATTGGTTGTAGCTGGGGATTAACCACCACAGGAGGGGCTAAAGGTGTCGGTCAATCTACCACCACTGCTGTGGTTACTGCTTTGCTAGCAATTTTTATTAGCAACTTTTTCTTATCATGGTTGATGTACCAAGGGATGGGTAGTGCGGTGATCAGCTAAATCGGTTGTTGATCGTTAATTGTTAATTGCCTAAGAGCAATCAGTTAACAGACACTCACAAACCAGTAATCTTCTGTCAAGGTCTGTAGCTTTTCAAAATTCCCTAAAACCTGACCTGATCAGGAGGAATCGACAAATGAGTTAATTTAGAATAGATCAATCGCACTTTGTGTAGCGGTCGATTCCAATTCCTTTCCGAAACTTCCCATAGCTCCACTTAACCCTATTGTCCACACTGTTCAGTTCTACAACTTCACTAATGTCCCAGTCGTATTTTGATACCGAAAGCAAAACTCACAAATCGTTTGAATTACCTGGTGCTAAACCCCAATACAATCCTGACCGCCCAGGACAAGTGGAGCATATTTTCCTGGATTTAACTCTGGATATCCCCCTCCAAAGCGTTAGCGGTACCTGCACTATCACCCTCAACCCAATACGCGGCATTAAACAGCTAGTAATTGATGCGGTCAACTTGACTATCGCTTCAGTGCAGGTTGACCAAATCCCCCAACCCTTTGACTATGATGGGGAACAACTAAAGATTCAGCTACTTAACCCGGTTGTTGTTGGAAAAGCGATTAAGATTGCGATCGCATACAGTGTAGACAACCCCCAGCGGGGTATTTACTTCATTCATCCAAACCAACACTACCCCAACAAACCCACCCAAGTTTGGACCCAAGGAGAAGATGAAGACTCTCGCTACTGGTTCCCTTGTTTCGATTATCCTGGTCAACTTGCTACCTCCGAAATCCGGGTTAGAGTGCCAAAACCCCTGATTGCTATCTCCAACGGGGAACTAATTGCTACAGAAGAACAAGGGGATGAAACCATATACCACTGGAGGCAACAGGAAGTTCATCCCACTTACCTGATGACTCTAGCAGTAGCAGACTTTGCGGAAATTCGGGATGAATGGCAGGGCAAACCAGTCAGCTACTACGTGGAGAAGGGGCGAGAGGAGGATGCTCGCCGTAGCATGGGCAAAACTCCTGGAATGATAGAGTTCTTGAGTGAAACCTTTGGCTATCCCTACCCCTATCCGAAATACGCCCAAGTCTGTGTAGAAGACTTCATCTTTGGTGGTATGGAAAACACCTCCACCACTCTGTTAACAGACCGTTGCTTGCTTGATGAACGAGCAGCTACCGATAACCAACGGACTGAAAGCCTGGTGGTTCACGAACTTGCTCATCAGTGGTTTGGGGACTTAGTGGTGATTAAACACTGGTCCCATGCCTGGATTAAGGAAGGCATGGCATCCTACACAGAAGTGTTTTGGACCGAACATGAGTATGGTAAAGATGATGCTGCCTACTACCTACTCAATGAAGCACGCAGTTATATCTCAGAAGATAGTTCTCGTTACCGCCGCCCCATGGTTACCCATGTCTATCGAGAAGCTATTGAACTCTACGATCGGCACCTTTATGAAAAAGGTGCTTGCGTCTATCATATGATTCGGGCAGAGTTAGGGGAAGACTTGTTCTGGAAAGCAATCCAAACCTTTGTTAAAGATAATGCTCACAAAACCGTAGAAACCATTGACCTGCTAAGGGCGATTGAAAAAGCTACCGGTCGTAATCTGTTATTCCTATTTGACCAGTACGTCTTCCGAGGTGGTCATCCTGAATACAAAGTTGCCTATTCCTGGGATGGGGATAGCCAGTTGGCTAAAGTTACAGTAACCCAAACTCAGGCAAAAGATAGTAACACCGGTAGCGATAGTGAACTATTTGACCTCAAAATCCCGATTGCCTTTGGTTACACCCAGCTCGAAGACGATTCTCCTGTGAAAACGTCTAATGAAACCTGTCTACAGACATTTACGGTCAGGGTTCATGAACGGGAACAAAGTTTCTATTTCCCACTGCAGAAAAAACCTAACTTGATTAGCTTCGACCACGGGAATAATTACCTGAAAACCGTTTCCCTAGAATACCCCATAGCCGAGCTCAAAGCCCAGCTGAAATTTGACCCAGACCCTATCTCCCGTATCTATGCAGGGAAAGCCTTGGCGAAAAAGGGAGGATTAGAAGCAGTAAAAGCCTTGTGTGATGCCCTAAAGAGTGACTCATTCTGGGGTGTTCGTTTAGAAGTCGCCAAACAATTAGCTAAGGTAAAACTAGATCAAGCCGAAGCCGCCTTAATTGCTGGCTTGTCCGATCAAAATCTCCGTGTGCGTCGTGCCGTTGTCCAAGCCTTGGGTGAGGTGAAGACTCTAGAAAGCTACAATGCTCTCAAGCAATTACTAGAAAAAGGGGATGCCAGCTACTACGTAGAAGCAACAGCCGCCAGGTCACTTGGGGGAATGGTTTCGGCAAGCCTTAAGGATAGAGAAGATGAAGTAATCCAATTGCTGACAAAAGTACTCAAAGAAAGGAGTGGTTGGAATGAAGTAGTACGTAGCGGTGCCATTGCTGGCTTAAGTCAAATTAAATCGTCACCCATTGCCCTAGACGTAATTTTAGAATATACCACTCCTGGCATACCTCAACCCCTTCGTCTAGCAGCGATTCGATCTTTAGGAGACATTTCTAAAGGTCAGACTCCCAATAAAATAGAGTCGATCCTGGAGCAATTAGAAGAACTGTCCCGTGAAACCTTCTATTTGACTCAAGTCACCATAGTTGGGGCTCTAGGAAAAATGGAAACCCCGAAAGCCATGGATATTTTGCGATCGCTTTTAGAGAATACGCCTGATGGGCGAATTCGTCGGATTGCAGAAGAAGCTATTCAGAAAGTTCAAAAAGCAATTGGCTCTGACAAAGCCCTTAAACAGTTACGGGACGAACTTGAAAAACTCAAAAAAGATAATCAGGCACTCAAAAGCCGCCTGGAAAACTTGGAAGCAAAATCTAATTAAGTAGGAAGTCTTTCTTTGACAGCTTTTACTTAAATTTATAGTCAGCTATCAGCTCTCAGCTATCAGCATTCAGCTCTCAGCATTCAGCTCTCAGCATTCAGCTCTCAGCATTCAGCTCTCAGCATTCAGCTCTCAGCATTCAGCTCTCAGCTCTCAGCTCTCAGCTCTCAGCATTCAGCTCTCAGCTCTGAGCTCTCAGCCAAAGGCTGACGGCTGACGGCTGTTGGCGTAGCCTGCGCGTAGCGCATATGCTTACAATTTATAACTAAATTTCTACAGTGAACACTGAACCCGATGGTTGATTATTTTCTACAAATATTCTACCACCATGAGCTTCAACTGCCATTTTACAGAACGTTAATCCCAGACCAGTTTGAGAAATTCCAGTCATTAAATTTCCCACATCGTACTTATCAAAAATACGTTTTCGCAATTCTTCTTCAATCCCAGGCCCAGAATCAGCAATGCGAATTCTAGCTTGGGGTTTGGGATCTACTGGATAATCTACTTGCAGTAGAATTTTACTTTGTGAAGGAGAAAATTTGATGGCATTTGAGAGCAAGTTATCTAAGACACGACGGATTAAATTGGCATCAATTAAAAGAGTCTTACTGGATTCTGGTAGCTCACTAACTAGCTGAATATTTTTCTCATGAGCAATGGCTTGGAAATCTAAAACTACCTCTTGTTCGAGTGCATTTAGATCCACCAAGTCTCGATTAAGGCTAAGTTTTACCGATTGTAACTTTGCCATCATCAATAAGTTATCCGTCATTGAGCGCAGCTGGAGAGCTGATTTCAAGATTTGTTCAGTCTTTCTTTGCTGTTTTTTGTCGAGTTCAGTTTGCTGCAAAATCTCACAAGATATGATAATATTAGCCAAAGGATGCCTCAAATCATGCACGATCATATGAGACATATCTTCCCTCAGCTGTAGAGTAGCAGCTAGCTGATCATGTTGTTTTTTAATCCGCAACATCGAACGCACTCTAGACCGCAGTTCGAGTCCACTAACCGGTTTACCTAGGAAATCATCAGCTCCTGCATCCAGGCATCGGGCAAGATCTTCCTTAGAATTCAGAGCCGTTACGATAATAATTGGGATATGGTGCCAGTTTGGGTGAGACTTGATCCGATGGCAAACCTCTATACCATCAAGTTCTGGCATCATCACGTCCAATAAGATTACGTCCGGCTGAATTTCCTCTAGACGGTTCAATGCCTCTTCACCACAAGAGGCATAGCTCAAGTTGTAACCTTCCTTGAACAGTAGAGCCTCAATGACATCAAACCCACAGGGTTCATCATCAACTACTAGTATAGAGTTTTGACTATCCATCAATAACACCCTTTATGCGCTTGAATAGTTCACCATATTAAATACAGATGTTTGGGATTGATTTTGGTTAATATCCATTAATATAGCGTTTTTAAATAGGTTGTAAACACAGTTATGGCAGAAATTGGCAAGCCTAAAATACGCAAAAGGCAATATAAGAAAGAGATCTAGAGTTTTATTGAACAATCAAAAAAGACCTCCCAGGTTTACATTTCATTTATAAACGCTATATACTATTAATTTATATACCAACCATGGATTAGTAGGTTTAAACCTACTTGGAACTGATAACTTAATGATTAATCACGCTAATCACGAATAAGTAATACAAATAACTAATTACTAACTAATTGCAAATCCTTAACCTCTACATGAACATACTTTTGAATAGTACTGACTAAGTTCTTCAGACTCACTGGTTTAGAGATGTATTCGTCCGCGCCAGCCCCTAGGCATTTCTCCTTATCCCCTGGCATCGCCAGTGCTGTTACGGCAATAATGGGAATTTCCCTAGTTTCCTGATTGTCTCGAATTCGCTTAATCGCTTCAATACCGTCCATATCTGGCATCTGAATATCCATCATAATCAGCTGTGGGTGATACTCTTTAGCTTGGCTAATCGCTTCCCAGCCATTCTTGGCTAATATCAACCGATAGCCTTTGTTGAGCAAGTAATCCCAAATCGTCTTAATGTTAGTTTCATTATCCTCTGCAATTAAGATTAACGGTGACTCTGGAGCTTTGTGAGGCGTAACCATCAGAGCAGTTTCGCCATGCTTGACTGACTCTGGTGTTTCTAAAGGACCCAAAATTTTGCTAATTGTTGAGCGCAACAGTTGGCGGGAAACGGGTTTAACCAGATATTCAGACGCACCCATCTCCAACGCTTGCGATCGCTCATCCACTACAGAAAGAATAATCACTGGGATGTGTTCGGTTTGGGGATGAGCTTTTAGCTGAGCCAAAACCTTCCAGCCAGACACCTTCGGCAATTGCAAATCTAGGATAATCACCCCTGGATTGACCTGTATAACCTGCTCGAGAGCGCCTTCTCCTTCAGGGTAAGTCAAGGTTTGTAGCCCTATTTCCCTGATATAGCGAGAAATCACTTCAGCTGCAGTAATAGAGTCTTCGATGATCAGCACTTGGGGATTGGAGATGCCAGATTGAGTAAATTGGCTTAGCTGTTCCAAATCACTGTGGTATTCTCCGTTTGCCTGACCGCTTTGTTTGATCGGCAGAGTTACTGTGAAGCAACTACCTTGACCCACTTCACTCTCGACATCTACCCTACCCCCGTGAATTTCTATGGTTCGTTGCACCAAAGCCAAACCCAATCCTGTACCGGCGTAGCGACGGGACAGACGGCTGTCAATTTGGACGAAGGATTGGAATAACTTACGCATATTTTCTTGAGCAATGCCAATACCAGTATCAATGACACTAAAACAAATAGTGTTTCTTAATAAGTCTTCCTCAGCTTTTAAAATAACGCTTCCTCCGGTTGGGGTAAACTTCACAGCATTGCTGAGCAAATTGATCAGGACTTGTCGGATACGTCGCTCATCCACTTCTATTTCCCATAGCCTCTCAGTTACCTGAGAAGTCAGCTTAATATTTTTGTGATGGGCTTGGTTTCTAACAAACATCAAGCTGGAATTGCAGAGTTTTTGGAGGGAAACAGCACCGATGTGGAGTTCCATCTTCCCAGATTCAATTTTGGCAAGGTCAAGCAGATCATTGATTAGTTCTAGCAAATGTTGACCACTGCCCTGAATTGTGCTGAGAGACTTACGCTGCCTATCTGTAATTGAACCATACACTTCCTCTTGCAAAGCTTCTGATAAACCAAGAATGGCGTTGAGGGGAGTACGTAATTCATGACTCATGCTAGCCAGAAACTCGTCTTTGAGACGAGTAGCCCGTTCTAACTGGGCATTAGCCAGAGCCAGTCTTTGATGATTTTGCCGCATCTGCTCTTCAGCATTTTTACGCTCTGTAATATCTCGACAGACTCGGATTAAACCACCATCCTCAAGTAATGTTAGAGAAAATTCCTCAGCAAATGTGCTACCATTCTTGCGCACAGCCGTAGCTTCTCCACTCCATTTTCCTGTTTTAAACAATTGGGGAAAAACTGACTTCTCAATACGCTCAATTTCTTCTGGCGGATAAATCATATGCCATTGCCGACCCACCAGTTGATCCGGTTTAGTGTAGCCAAACAATTCCAGGTGAGTCTGATTGAGGTAAAAGTATTCACCTGCTGGATTAACTAATGCTATGCCATCAGTAGCTGCTTCGAGAGCTGTTAACTGACTTTTGAGAGCTTCTTCTGCTTTTTTACGCTCTGAAATATCGGTGTGAGAACCTGCTATGCGATAAGGCTTACCTGTTTTATCCCACAGCGCCGCTCCACGAGTCAGCAGCCAACGGTAGGTGCCATCTTTGTGTAAAGCACGGAACTCTTCTTGATACTGAAAAAGCTTGCCCTCTAGATAATTATTAAAACTCAGTAAGGTTTGCTCTAGGTCGTCTGGGTGAATAATCTCTGTCCAAGATTCAAACGTATTGCTAATTTCATCATCTTCATACCCCAACATACTCTTCCAACGAGGGGATAAATACATTTCACCAGTTTGGAGATTGCAATCCCAAATCCCGTCGTTGACTCCTTCTACAGCTAAGGCAAATCGCTCTTTACTATCCCGAAGTTCCTGCTGAGCCTGTTTTCGTTGTTCTTCTACACCAATAGCGCTGGCAATCAGGTTAAGCAGTTGTTTGTCTTCTGTAGTTGGTTCTAGCTGCTGCTGATACAAAACACACAGGGAACCCATTACCTTTTTGTTCCATTTGACCGCAATACCGATGTAAGTACACAAATTATAAGCTGTAATGTTGGGATCAGTTTGAGCATAAGCTGTATTCTGGAGATCCTGCTTGACCACTGACTCATCAGTTCCTTGTCGGATCACGTCGTAGCAAATACGTCCTTTAGCGCTATCCATCGTCGGATAATCTGGCGGGACTTGCCACTGTCCTAATGTCACCAGTTGATTGTATTCCAGGCAATTATAGAGAGCGAAACTAGCATTGAGTAATTGCCCACAAACGGCTACCAGATGATTAATATTTTTGTCGGGATTGCTACCAAAATCAAGAAAGCATTCATTAAGTTTCTCCAGTCGGTCTTCAAATTGCTTCCGATGAGTCAAGTCTCGAATAACCCCTACAATATAGGGATTATTTTTAGAATCGAAGAAACGAGTTTTCTTGGTAGAAATGAAATGAAGGATACCCTTAGCATCAGTAAAGTATTCTTCATTTTCATTAACGACACCATTCTTGATGACGAGTTGATCGGTTTTTCTAAAAACCTCAGCTTCTTCTGATACGAAAAATTCAGAATCTGAATGACCTAATAGTTGCTCTCTAGAATATCCGATAAACTCACAAAAGCTATCATTAAAGAATTTCCATTTATAATATCTATCTTTTACAAAAATTGGATCAGATACTGCATTAATTATGTTCGTGATAAAGTCTTTGGTTGCTGCCAGTTCTGTGTTAGCTACTTCTAGTTCCAAGGCATGATTACTCAACTCTTGATTGAGCTGAGTAACTTGGGCTTCTACTTGCTTTCTCTGGGTGATATCTCGGAAATACCAGATTCTAGTATAGTAATCACTAGCTTCAGACACCACAGAGCCAGAGTAACGGTCAAAAATCCGACCATCATTCAAGTAAATTTCATCACGACTTACTTCGCTCGGATGTTCATACAGATACTTCAACCTGTGGATAAATTCTTTAGGTTTATTTAGCTTAGATAGCACACTTTTCAATATTTTTTGGTCGTCACCAGAGTTGAGAATCTCCTCTGGGATATTCCACATCTGACCAAAACGGCGATTGTGCCATAGGATTTTTTGGTTTTCGTCAATAACTAATATACCATCAATTGATGCCTCTTGTTGCGCCCTTAACAGAGAGTTAGTTCGTTTCAGTAAATTTTCTCCCTGTTTACGCTCGGTAAGATCGCGAGCAATAACACAGTTGTATTCTTGATCATTAAACTGTAAATAATTAACTCCAATTTCTACAGGAAATTCCCGCCCGTCTTTAGTGCGATGTACTGAATCTTGCTTAAAACAACCTTGCTGTTTCAGGTTTTTCCAAAACGGTGACCAGTTATCTTTTGACAGTAAGGTATCGATATCATAAACGTGCAACGTCAGTAATTCTTCACGGGAGTAGCCAAGGAAATGACAAGCAGCTTCATTGACATAACAAAATCGGCCATCCTGTTTTGATAAAAAAACTGCATCCCCTACCCGATCTAGAGAAAACTCGATCAGCCTTAGTGTTTCCACAGTAAGGAGACGTTCTGCAATCTCTTGCTGCAATTGAGTGTTTAGTCGTGATTGCTCAGCTGCATAACGTTCCCTTTGCTTAAAAGCAGTCAACAGACTATCAGCCATACGATTGAAATTGATACTAAGTTTCCCTACTTCATCTTTCGTCCACACCTCGACTCGTGCTTCCAAATTGCCAGCAGCAAATTCTTGGGTAGTTTTTTGTAGCTGTTTGACCGGTTTAGCAATTGATCGTCCAAGCAAGATAGCTAAAAAGATATCTGCGATTAAGGCTATAGCAAGGACGATCAGCTCAAGTTCTAAATTATCCCTAAGAAATTGATTGAAGCAGTATTCAGTAGTTCCTCTGACTAACACTACTGTCGCTTTACTATCAAAATTAGTTAGAGCTTTAGCGACTATGATGTAAGATTGCTTACCAAAGGTTTGGCGTGCGTAAACTACCTGTGATGTTTGGGCAACTGCTTTCTCCAACAGGGATTGATCCACTACATCTAAACTCGATTCCCCTTGCTCTAAATCTTTAACATCACTGTTATCCAAAGTAGCAGTGGCTAAGTTAAATTCCCCCGAACCCTGGCGATAATAGATGGCACTATAGCCTTTGTCAACCCCCTGCAGGGTGTTGTGAACTATGGGCAATTTGCCATTGACCAAGTCACCAGACACCAAGACAGCTACTATATTTCCAGTCTCTGGGTTCTTGACTGGAGTGAGTGTGTAACGAATTAGGGCGTCTTGTTCAACAAAACCATTCGGTAACTGAGGTGACTCCTTAGCTAACTCAACCCAGCTGACAATTTGACTGCTCCCAATCCCCGTTCGATTCTGGAAAACTTGACTGACTAATTGATTAGGATTAAACCTCTCTCCTGTACGGTCAGCGTTAGCATTAGCAATAATCTTGCCATTGGTACCTACTAAAGTGCCATATTCAATGTTGCGGGCTTTAATTTCGTTCCTCAGAACCCGTCTGACTTCAGCCTTGAGGGCTGCTTTGATAGGCTGACCAGAATGATGAGCGATCGCAGCAGCAATGATGGCAGCATTATCGGCTTGACTACGGAAGCCCAGCTTAGTTTGCTCAAGTTTAGAATTGTAGTTAGTCTCGGTGAGTGCTAATTGAGACTCAGCTTGGTCTCGTAGTTCGATTTGCCCTCCTATTACCATCATTGAAGCAGCGACGCCGAAGAATCCAATCAGAGAAATTAGCTCAGAGGCAAACAAACCAGTAAGCAGCTTACTACTTAGTGGTAAGTTATAAAACCACTGTAGGCAGCCTAACCGAATGTCTTGGGAAGGGTTAGGGACAGAGGGATAATCTTGCATAATCCAGGGGAATTTGCTTATGGCATTGCATTTTCGTGCGTCTGTAACTGAGATCCAATTCGCTAGTGCCGATTTGGTCCGGGCAATCTCGGAAACAGCATAGTTGTTGATTTATCTACGTCGATAAATCAACGTAGATAAATCAACAGATTGCCCATGCTGCTTCGCTACGATACCAGCGGAATCGATATGACACCATTGTTGCTTTGTTGATTTAGCCCCGTCATGGAGGATTCTGCTGAAGTTTTAATTTAAAGACTGTCGGTGATAACACGCAAATCAGAGCTGAAATCCGAAGCTAGAGCCTCGGTTAATGTAATAATGGAAGTTGACAATTTTACCGATATATGCATCAAGAGGTGGGACCCGTGGGGAATTTAATTCTTAATGGGTCAAGCGCACCTAGAAAAAATCTATGACACAGGACTAGTAAACCTTGGCAGAAATTTGTGACCAGTTCCTCTGAAGATGACCAGATCAGGGAATGAGGGGATGAGGGGGTGATTTTGACTGGTCAGTTATTTTGAGCGTAATCTACTCAATTGACCATAATTGACTATCGGAAGTTCAGGAAATGGGCAAGTTTCTGGTGTAGGTTTCTATGGGACTCTCAATTGTCCTGGTAGCAAAACCTGCCCTAAACCTTCGATTGGACTTAAATACCGAGTTATTGTATATGTACTTGTGTATACTTATTTAATAAAAAGCAAAAGATAGATAAAAAACTATAAATTTCTTAGAGAGGCCTATACTCAGCGTGAGTCAGCATCAACTTGTATCTCCTGAACAGCGGTCTAATGAACCCCAAAGGTACTATGATCCACAAGCGATCGCCCGCTACTATCGTTCCAGACCTTGGGTAGTGATTTGGCGTTGCCTGAGGATTGTCTGGGGTTTCGCTAGCTTTGTTTTTAGTATTAAGTTAGACCAATGGCGCAACCGGACTGAGCAGAATAAGTTAAAACGAGCGACACAGCTGCGGGAACTTCTGACTAACCTCGGTCCAACCTTTATTAAAGTCGGACAAGCTCTTTCCACCCGTCCTGACTTGGTTCGGCAAGATTTTCTAGATGAACTGATCAAACTACAAGACCAGCTACCTCCCTTTGACAATGCGATCGCATTGTCCATAATCGAGCAAGAGTTAGGGCGCTCCATCCAAAAACTCTTTAGCCAAATTTCCCCAAGACCTGTAGCAGCCGCTAGTCTTGGTCAAGTCTATCGGGCTAAACTTCACACCGGTGAAGAGGTCGCGGTTAAGGTACAACGTCCTAACTTACGCCCTATCCTCACCCTAGATCTTTATTTGATGCGGTGGGCAGCTAGCTGGATTGCCCCCTGGTTACCACTCAATCTCGGTCATGACCTAACTTTGATTGTAGATGAATTTGGTACTAAGCTCTTTGAGGAAATTAATTATCTCAATGAAGGTCGCAATGCCGAACGATTTGCTCTAAACTTCCAAGACGACCCCACTGTGAAGGTTCCAGCAATATACTGGCGCTACAGCAGTATCCGTGTCCTCACCCTAGAGTGGATTGATGGTTTCAAGTTAACAGACACAGAACGTATTGAAGCCTTAGGACTAGACACCGCAAGCTTGATTAAAACCGGTGTCACCTCTGGTTTGCGTCAGTTGTTAGAGCATGGCTTTTTCCATGCTGATCCTCATCCAGGTAACTTATTTGCCCTTCCGGATGGACGCATGGGCTATATTGACTTTGGTATGATGGATCAGTTAGATCAAGACACCAAAGAAACCATTGTCAGCTGTGTCGTTGATCTAATTAATCAAGATTATCAATCATTAGCCCAGGCTTTTGTTAAATTAGGTTTCTTAGCACCCAACACAGATATTCAGCCGATTATCCCAGCCTTAGAAGCTGTGTTGGGAGAAGCAATTGGTGAAAGTGTCGGAGATTTCAACTTCAAGACGATCACAGATCAGTTCTCAGAGTTGATGTACGACTATCCTTTCCGGGTTCCAGCCAAGTTTTCCTTAATTATCCGTTCTCTGGTCACTCAGGAAGGACTGGCACTGAGCTTAGATCCGAATTTCAAAATTGTCGAGGTTTCCTACCCCTATGTAGCTCAGCGTCTGCTTACCGGTGAAACCCCACAAATGCGGCGGCGTTTGATTGAGGTGTTGTTCAAAGACGGTAAATTCCAGTGGGAACGACTGGAAAATATGATTGCGATCGCTCGCTCTGATCAGAACTTTGATTTGCTACCAACCGCTCAACTTGGTTTGCAGTATCTCTTGTCTGAGGAAGGTCAGTTTCTGCGACGTGAACTGTTGTTAGCGTTAACCGAAGATGACCAACTCCATGGAGCCGAAATTCAGAGTCTGTGGAACTTAGTCAAAGATGATTTACCACCAGAACGTTTATTCAATGTAGCTTTGAATGCACTAAGTACTATTTCCAGTGATGGGATTGGGGCTATTTTACCCAAAGCTCCTGCTGTGAGTAGCAAATAGTATGTCAGACCAACTGGCTGACAACGATATTCCTGATCATGACTACTTACTCCTAAGTATTCACTACTTGTTGTTATTGTAATTAGCGCCGGTTGCCAACTGCTATAGCATTTGGTGGGTTACAGCCCCAAAAAAAATCAATGCTGCGCTTAACCCACCCTAGGAAATTATAAGATTATAGTCACCACAACCACCGGATCGCATTCGCCGCTTTAGCAATCCGTGTCGGAATTGTGATAATTTTTGATACCATATTCCCTGCTCCCTGCTCCCTGCTCCCTGCTCCCTGTTCCCTATTCCCTATTCCCTATTCCCTATTCCCTATTCCCTACTCCCTATTCCCTTTGCTATCATTTTTTGTAATAATCTTCACAGGCACTAAAAGCATGAAGATTAGGAGTTATTTGTGTATAATTTTTGGCCAGATCCACCCTATTTTTTGTTAATTTTTGGTTTGTTTGCTGGGATTACCTGTGGGCTAGCTTTTGAAGCTACACTCAAAGAAAAAGTACAGGAATGGTATAAGACCAAATCCAGTCAAACCCTGGCTGAAATTAAAGGAATCCAGTTACTTCTCCCATTTATGGGAATTGCTGTTGGGATTTGCCTGTTTCTAGCCTCTGGGTTAGGAATTTTTGCCTTGCCCTATTGGTTGTGTTACTCAATTTCCATACCTATGACCTTATTTATTAGTGGGCTAGTTTGGTCACAACTCGGTAACGTATTGATTCAGTTAGAGCGAGGTGGTTCCAAAGCTCTAGATTTAGATTCGTGGGAATAACTATAAACTGACTAATTTGTCATTAGTGATTGGGAGTTTTTTCCCATACTATCGGTCAGCTACTAGTGGGTAATCGGTAATCGGTAATCGGTAATCGGTAATTTGCCTTTTGCCCATTACCTACTCCCTACTCCCTACTCCCTACTCCCTACTCCCTACTCCCTAAAACTTAATAATCCTCATATTTACTATCCATTAAAAAATCCATAGAATAATGTTTAACATTACTAATACAAGCAACAGTAAGCCATTTATGATTAAATCATGACGACTTTCGTTGAGCTTTTTACCTAAAATTATGCTCCCGTGCTCAAGAAAGTATTTTTTCATAAACCCTGGAACTTTTTCATAGTATGGCTTGTACTTGAGCAGATTAATGATTAGCTGTATTAAGCCATAGGTAGTCAGAATAAATACGGTAATTCGGTATAAGGAATAGAGGTTAATCATGATGTATGACTTAGGATATATTTGACCAAAATAGCGAGAATGGCTGCTGCAATGCTGCCGATTAAACTGATTCTGACAATCCGATTGTACTTGCGGACTTCTATCTCCGCTATCTTTTCTGCCTGTCTTTCCATATAATTTTCTAGTTCCTGAGCTAGGGTGGAAACTACGGCAATGATCAAGGCTGCATCATCGGCTAATCCAACTACGGTAATTAGGTCTGGCACGGCATCAAAGGGGGATATTAAATAGATTAAGGCTGCGATCGCTAACGCTTTTCCCTTCCAAGCGGCATTAGGATCCCGGACCATTTTAGCTAAAGCTTGAATTTTCGGCCAAATTTCTTTAATTGCTCCCCGGTTCATCCGTTCTAAGTTCTTGTCAATTTTTTGGATGTCTTCTGGCTTGGTATTTTGGAGCAATTTGTGAAATATTTCTTTTATCCTCCCCCGGTTCATCTGATCCAGGCTCTGGTCAATTTTCTGGATGTCATTGGGGGAGATGTTTTTTTGTAATTTGTCCAGTAGTGTTCTAATCTTACCAGGGTTGCTTGGTGCTGAGTTTTCCGACCGTTGGGGGATGTCTTGTTCAGTGGTAGATTTTTTAAATTTGCTGAGTATCCCTCTAATCTTGCCTCTAACTTTGTCAGTATTGCTTGGTTCTGAGTTTTCGGACAGTTGGGGGATGTCTTGGTCAGTGGTAGATTTTTTAAATTTGCTGAGTATCCCTCTAATGTTACCTCTAACTTTGTCAGTATTGCTTGGTTCTGGATTGCTTACCGTTACTGAGGTGTCCTTAGGAGTTCCTGGTTTGGGTAATTTGCTCAGTAGTGACTGAATTCGCCCAGGGGGTTTTTGTTCTAAGGTCTGGTCGAGTTGTTCTAAGGTCTGGTCGAGGGAGTCGAGGGATTGGATATCCTCTGGTTTTTCCTCTGGTTTTTCCTGTTTTTGAAATCGCCGAAGTAGTCTTTCCCGTAAACCCATTACTATTAACCTTGTTATATCCGAGGATTTATCTGTTTTAGTTGTTATAGCAATTCTCTTTTCCATGAGGGACAAATGGATCCCCCTAAATCCCCCTTAAAAAGGGGGACTTTGAGCTTGATAAGCGTACCTCATAAATGCAATAAACACTATAACTAGTATAATGATATTTATGGTAAGCTTATTGCTAAATGGCTAGGGCGTGTCTTCAAACTCGGAGATACCCCATTATCCCCCTAAAAAAAGGGGGACGAGCGAGTATGGCTCCCCCTCGGAGATACCCCATTATCCCCCTAAAAAAAGGGGGACGAGCGAGTATGGCTCCCCCTCGGAGATACCCCATTATCCCCCTAAAAAAAGGGGGACGAGCGAGTATGGCTCCCCCCTTATTAAGGGGGGCTGGGGGGGATCTAATATCTTGCGGAAAACTTTGAAAACACGCCCTAGTCCCCAGTTTTAGACCCATCTAGAATAACCAGCATGTTGTGCCATCAGGGTTTTGTGTTGGTTGTTCAGTTTGACTTTGGTCTTGAGAGCTTTGTACATGTTTAATGATATTGTCACAGGTTTTCCGTTAACTATTACCAACTCCCCTAGTCTTTCCCGAGCCGCTAAAGTGAGCACCCAATCCTTTAATTCTAACCCACTGCGCCAGTGGTTAACTCGCTTTTCCCTATCCCTAGGCTTGAGTCTAGTATCTACATTCAGTGCAATTCCTGCCCTAGGAGCAGAGCGAATTACTTTCTTCGTTTCTCCCTTTGGACAATTTAATATTGGGATTGAAGACTTGGAAATTTTTGCTAAAGATGGCACAATGACAAGGCAATTTGCCTATTATGCCAACTTTGCTACACCAACACAATTAGCAGCACTGCGGATTCTACTAAATAGTCGATTTAATATTTCTCCCAGATATGTTTATTTGTTCACTCGCTTACCGGTGGGGAAAACCTTACTGCGCCGATTGGGGAATGTAATAAAAGCAGATTTTAATCGCAATGGTTTCTATCCCTTGCGGGGTGCTTTAGTTTCGGCAGCTTCGGATCCAGAAGGCTTGAGCGTTATTAATGTATTGCGTAAGTTTTCCCTAGAAACTATTTACCTGGATGTGGAACTAATTTCTGATGTTACTGATGAGCTATCAAGGCTATTTGTGGTAAATGATGTTGTCTTTAGTGCCATTAAAAATCGGGCACAACTACAGGGAGAAGGCTCAAGATCGTTTAATTTCTCAGCACAAGCAGATCTTAGGAATTCTGGAGGAATAGGTTGGCGTAAAGAAACCTTTGAGGTTTATAACTCTGAGCGTCAAGCTTCGTTTCCCGTTGATATTTATCTACCTAACTATTCAGACCAAGGAGCAATAAGAGGCTCGATTCCAACTCTGGTTATTTCCCATGGTTTGGCTTCAGACCGCAATACCTTTGCCTATCTAGCGAAACATTTAGCATCTTACGGTTTTGCAGTTGCGGTCCCGGAGCACATTGGTACGAGTTCCGAACGCATTAATCAAATCTTTGCTGGCTTCGCAACTCCCCTCAATCCTACTGCGATCATCCATCGTCCTTTGGATGTGAAGTATTTGTTAGATGAACTTTCCGCTAAAGCTAATTCTGACCCGAGTAAGTTTGGCAGGCTCAATCTAGAAGAGGTGGGAGTAATTGGTCAATCCTTCGGAGGCTATACTGTTCTTGCTCTAGGAGGGGCTAAACTCAATTTTGAACAGCTTACTAGTGAGTGTGATACTGCTCGACAAAACAATTTATCCTTAGATGTATCCCTGCTACTCCAGTGTCGAGGTACTCAACTACCCCCAGAAGACTATAATTTGGGAGACGAACGGGTAAAAGCGGTGATTGCTGTTAATCCGCTCAGCAACCCGATCTTTGGTGAAGCCGGGATGTCACAAATTCAGGTTCCGGTCATGATGGTCTCTAGTATCAGAGACATCTTTGCGCCACCTGTAGAACAACAAATTACCCCTTTCAGCTGGCTAACTACCCCAGAAAACTATCTAGTGGTGACAGAAGCAGGTACTCACTTTTCCTACCTGGGTGGGGAAGGAGAGGGTGTCTTACCGGTTCCACCTGAATTGATTGGGCCAGATCCTGCGATCGCTCGTCCTTACCTGATGGCACTTAGTACCGCTTTTTTCAAAACCTATATTGCTAAACAACCTGAATATGCTTCCTATCTCAGTGAGTCTTATGTGAAAGAGATTAGTCAAGACCCATTGAATCTGTTTCTGATCCAGTCTTTGCAGGAAAATCAACTCAAGTAGGAACTGTGTGTTACAAATTGGTGATTTTACTACAGAGAATGATAATTCACCAATGACCGTCCATCCTTACTCTCTCACCAAAGAGAATTCATAATGGAGTGACAAGTTTTTGGTCAGGATGAGCCATACTATGAAGGAAGCTACCAACCTCACACAACAAATCAAGGTTAAGGTAGAAGATGACCGTACAGGTATGTCGGTGGAAACCCTTAAGCGAGCCTTTGCTGATAATCTTTATTATATCCAGGGTAAAAATCAGTTTTTGGCTACACCCTACGATTACTATATGGCTCTGGCTTATACGGTAAGAGACCGGCTACTTCAGCGGTGGATTAAAACCTTAGAAACCTATACTAGAAAAAATGCTAAGACGGTATATTACCTGTCAGCAGAATTTTTGATGGGTCGCCAGCTCACTAATAACTTGCTCAACTTGGGGATATATGATCGGCTCAGCCAAGCTCTCCACGAATCTGGGCTGGAGCTAGATGACCTGAAAATCCTGGAAGCTGAGCCTGGTCTAGGG
This sequence comes from Moorena sp. SIO3E8, assembly GCF_010692445.1. Classification (NCBI taxonomy): domain Bacteria; kingdom Bacillati; phylum Cyanobacteriota; class Cyanophyceae; order Coleofasciculales; family Coleofasciculaceae; genus Moorena; species Moorena sp. SIO3E8. Next base: position 65,574 of record NZ_JAAHHM010000029.1, read on the forward strand.
AATGGCGGTTTAGGACGCTTGGCTGCTTGTTTCCTGGACTCCCTGGCAACGTTAGAAATTCCTGCTGTTGGGTACGGCATCCGTTATGAATTCGGTATCTTTGACCAGCGGATCATTGACGGTGCTCAAGTTGAACGTCCTGACAAATGGCTACGCTTCGGCAACCCTTGGGAAATCCGACGCCCAGAATTAACGGTTGAGGTTAATTTCGGGGGTAAGACAGAATCCTACAAGGATGATGAAGGGCGCTATCGGGTGCGTTGGGTTCCGGAGTGGCAGGTTTTGGGTACTCCCTACGATATACCAGTGCCTGGTTACAAGAAAAATACGGTCAATACCCTGCGTTTGTGGCGTGCTGGTGCCAGTGAGGAATTTGATTTTGAGGTGTTCGACAGCGGTGACTATGCTGGTTCTGTTACTGAAAAGATCTATTCTGAGAATATCTCTAAAGTCCTGTATCCCAATGATAATACTTCCCAAGGGAAGCAACTACGGCTGGAGCAGCAGTATTTCTTTGTTAGCTGTTCTCTTCAGGATATTATTAATAATTACCGACGAACTAATAGCAATTTTGACCTGTTCCATGAAAAAATTGCGATTCAGCTAAATGATACTCACCCATCGATTGGGGTGGCGGAGCTGATGCGGTTGTTCTTGGATAAGTACAAATTGAGCTGGAATAGAGCTTGGTATATCACTAGGAACACTTTTGGCTATACTAATCATACTTTGCTAGCAGAGGCTTTGGAACGCTGGCCAGTTAGCCTATTTGAGAAACTATTACCGAGGCATATAGAAATTATCTATGAAATCAACCGTCGCTTCTTGGATCATGTGCGTGCCAAGTATCCAGGTGATAATGACCGGCTCAGACGAATGTCCTTGATTGAAGAAGGACCTGATAAGTCTGTGCGGATGGCTCATTTAGCCTGTGTAGGTAGCCATGCTATTAATGGGGTGGCCGCACTGCATACGGAATTGCTGAAGAAGGATGTGCTCCAAGATTTCTATGAATTGTGGCCAAATAAATTTATTAATATGACCAATGGGGTCACACCCCGTCGGTGGCTATTGCTGAGTAATCCTCAACTGTCGGAACTGATTACTGAGAAAATTGGAGAGGGTTGGGTTACTAATCTAGACCAGTTCAAACAGTTAGAGCAGTTTGTTAATGATGCTGAGTTTTGCGATCGCTGGCGCAAGATTAAGCAGCTGCACAAGCACAACCTGGCGGATTATATTCTGCTGCACAACAATATTAACGTTGATCCTAATTCCCTGTTTGATGTTCAAGTAAAGCGGATTCACGAGTACAAGCGTCAGTTGCTGAATGTACTCCATATCATTACTCTCTACAACCAGATCAAGGAGAATCCCTCGATCGATATCTTGCCCCGAACCTTTATTTTCGCTGGCAAAGCAGCACCAGGTTACTACATGGCTAAACTGGTGATTAAGTTGATCAACTCAGTAGCAGAGATTATTAATGATGACCCCGATGTAAGCGATCGCATAAAAGTAGTTTTCTTAGAAGGCTTCTCGGTTTCCCTCGGAGAGCAGGTTTACCCAGCAGCCGACCTTTCAGAGCAAATTTCCACTGCTGGCAAGGAAGCCTCTGGAACTGGCAATATGAAATTTGCCATGAATGGAGCCTTAACCATTGGGACCTTGGATGGTGCTAATATTGAAATCCGAGAAGAAGCAGGAGCAGAGAACTTTTTCCTGTTTGGTTTAACTACTGAGGAAGTATACGCTATCAAAGCTGGGGGATATAACCCACAAGAATACTATAACAACAATCAAGAGCTCAAGCAGGTAATCGATCAGATTGGCTCTAGGTACTTCTATTCCCGTAAGCCCGAGCTGTTTAAGCCACTGGTGGATTCCCTACTGTACGGCGATGAGTACCTGCTTTTGGCAGACTACCAGTCCTATGTGAATACCCAGAAGCAAGTAAGCCAAGCCTATCGGGATCAGGATCACTGGACTCGCATGTCGATTATCAATGCGGCGAATATGGGCAAATTCTCTTCAGACCGCACGATTCGGGAGTATTCTCAGGAAATTTGGAATGTTGAGCCGATTTCCGTTGACCTAGACGAGTACGACCAGAACTCTGCTGGGTTGAAGCGAGTAACTAATTTACATTAACTTGAACAGTAACTATAGCAGTTGCCTTAATCAGGGAGTCGGGAATCGGGAGTCGGGAGTCGGGGAGATGGGGAGAGTGTGGGAAGTGTGGGGAGGGTGGGAAGTGTGGGAAGTGTGGGAAGTGTGGGGAGATGGGGAGATGGGAAACATTTTTATAGGGTACGAGGTACATTAAATTTTATTACCCCTACTCCCTACTCCCTACTCCCTACTCCCTACTCCCTACTCCCTACTCCCTACTCCCTACTCCCTACTCCCTATTCCCGATTCCCGATTCCCGATTCCCGATTCCCCCCAGAAATAAAATGAAATTACCCAATTTTTTAATTATAGGTGTGCAGAAGGCAGGAACAACTTCTATTTATAACTACTTAACGCAACACCCTCAAGTTTATATGAGTCCGGTTAAGGAAACCAATTTTTTGGAGAAAGATTGGGGAAAGTTGCCTCGAGAACTAATAACTCCTAATGAAAATAGAATTGATACCTTTGAAAAATATTGTAAACTTTTCGAAGACGTTAAGGATGAAATAGCGATTGGTGAAGCATCCCCTAACTATTTGTTTCATTATCAATCATCGTCTGAGCTAATATTGCGTTATTTGCCCGATGTTAAACTAATTGCTATTCTCCGAAATCCCATAGACCGAGCTTATTCGGATTATTTAATGCACGTTCGGGAAGCGACGGATGTAGCGGGTAAGGTTCAACCGTTATCGGAACAGCTTAAGTTTCGCTCTAAGGGGTCGTTTACCCTAAAAAAAGGACTCTACACTGCTCAATTGAGTCATTTTTTTGAAACGTTTAATCGAGATAAAATCAAAGTTTATCTGTACGATGATTTATGTAAAAATCCCGTGGCTTTGCTCCAGGATATGTATCGATTCATTGGAGTAGATGAAAAGTTTATCCCAGATGTATCCAAAAAAGCTCAAGTGGCTCAAGTTCCTAAAGTAAAATTGGTTAATGATCTGTTGCGTAAACAAAATCCCTTCAGAACTATGGTGGCTTCTGGACTAAAGTACATTCTACCAGTGGAGGTGAGGCAAACTGTTCGTTCAGCGCTAATCAAAATGAACTCAAGTGATAAGAGACAAGCTGCTCTTTCTAAAGAGGAACGGCAACAGTTGCTGGAATTTTATCGTGATGATATCCTGAAACTCCAAGATTTGATTCAACGAGACCTTTCGGTTTGGTTGACTGTTTGAGTGTAAGTAGTCAGCTATCAGCTTAAGCGCTACGCGCACGCTACGCGAACAGCTATCAGCATATGCTTACCCATGGGCGATACTGGGTTCGAACCAGTGACCTCTTCCGTGTGAAGGAAGCGCGCTACCACTGTGCTAATCGCCCATACTTTTTTAGTCACTAGCTTTACAGTATACCACAAATTACGGTCACGTGACAACTAATGTTTGCGTGAAAAGCTGACTTTTCTGATATCCCTTGATGGTGAATCAGTCAGCTGTGGATCAAGCTAGATATCAATCTAGATATAAAATCTTAAAACTACACTATAGCATTTTTATACCACCAATTTAGGAGTTGACAAACACAAGTAAGTAATGTTACATTAGCATCGCAATAGTTTTAATGGTTAGACCCCTATAAACAGTGGTTTGCATAACTATCAGGTAGACAGGATTTTTTTCACTCTTTCCTCTTCCCTTTTCCCTGCTCCCTGCTCCCTAAAAACCCAGAACTTTGTACTTAATTGAATTGCAAACCGCTGTATCGATGAGTCAGTCACTAGTCTTAAAACTGGGAAATGGAAATTGTCAGGAAGGTTTTCCTACTGTTATCGCTCAACTTTGGGAAACAGATCATCGTAATCCGATTCAGTTTACTGGATGTTTGCCTGCTGCACCGGAACTGCCTAAACTCTACAAACGCTGGCAATTAATGTATGCAGCACTCTACGGAGGCTTCAGGTGCGATCTCCGTCTGGAAATTCATGACGTTAGTATCACTAATGTTTCAGAAGCTGAGTTTAGGAATCTGTCTCAACAGTTAGAAGAGCAAATTAATACCTGGCTCAATGCTGAAGAATTTCACAAGATTGAACGGCGAGTGCGAACTAAACTAATGCCGTCTGAGGAAATTAGAGTGATTATCGAGGCGGAAGATGACCAAGTGCGACGATTGCCTTGGCATTTGTGGCGTTTATTTGAAGATTACCCGCTGACAGAAGTGGCGTTGAGTAGCCAAGAGTATGAGCGAGTCAGAACGCCAGCTCGAGAGTCAACGGGTCAGGTTAGGGTATTAGGAATTTTAGGAAATAGTGAAGGGATTGAGGTTGAAAAAGACCGCGCTTTACTTGAGCAGTTACCAGAGGCGGAAACTGTTTTTGTGGTGCAGCCACAACGCCAAGAGCTTAACCACCAGCTTTGGGATAAACAGGGATGGGATATCCTGTTTTTTGCGGGACATAGCGGGAGTGGGGCGGATGCTAAAACCGGTTACATAAGTATTAATCAAACTGATAGCTTAACGATTTCCCAGTTAAAGCATGCTCTGAGAACAGCTATTACCTGTGGTTTGAGACTGGCAATTTTCAACTCTTGCGATGGCTTGGGATTGGCACGGGAATTGGCTGATTTACATATTCCTCAATTGATTGTGATGCGGGAGCCGGTACCCGATCGAGTGGCACAGGAGTTTTTGAAGTCCTTTTTAACGGCATTTGCTGGTGGAAAATCCTTATATTTGGCAGTGCGGGAAGCTAGGGAACGGTTGCAAGGGTGGGAAGATAACTATCCTGGTGCTAGCTGGTTGCCAGTGATTTGCCAAAATCCGGCTGTTGTTCCGCCGACTTGGCAACAGTTGCGCGATCGCAATCAATTCCCTTCTGTTTCAGGTAGCTCCAGTCAGGCTCATGGGTCACAAACCTCTTCAGAGGGTCAACACATGATGCGATCGGCTGTAACAAAGGGTCAAACTTCATTGCCCAGTACCTCCCCTACTCCTTCAGACCAAACTAGCTCCGACAAACCATCCCATTCGTTTCCGATTCGTTTACTATGGTGCGATCGCGTTTTGTTACTCAAGGCTAGTGTATTCGCCATGGCTTTGGTGATGGGATTGCGGTGGTTGGGACTATTGGAAGGGCTTGAACTAAAAGCTTTTGACAAACTGATGCGACAACGACCCTATGAAATGCGGGACGAGCGTCTGTTGATTGTTAAGGCTACCCCAGAGGATATTAAAAATCAGGAACAGCAACCCAAGCATGGGGCATCGTTATCAGACCATACTCTTACTCGGCTATTTGAGAAACTCCAGGAGTATGAACCAGTCACGATTGGCTTAGATATCTATCGTGATTTTCCGGTGGATCCAGCTTACCCTAAACTAGCAACTTACCTGGGACAAAAGAATTTATTTGGTATCTGTAAAGTTAAAGATGCTAAGGCTGGGGACACCGAAGGGATTTCTCCACCACTGGAAATTCGGCCCGATCGGATTGGTTTTAGTGATGCTTTACCTGACCAGGGGGGAATCCTCCGTCGCCATCTGTTATCTCTGAACTCACCAGACCTGACTGATAAGTGTACTGCTAAGAATAACCTTAGCCTGCTACTAGCCCTATACTATCTAGATGCTAAGGGTATCCAATGGGGCTACACATCAAATCAGCAATTGTGGATTGATGCGCCAGATTTGGATAACGGTAAAACTGTTGTGCTGAAGGAATTAAATTCTGATACCGGTGGCTACCACAGAGTGGATGCAGCAGGTAGACAAATCTTGCTAAATTACCGTTCCCGTCGTTCTCCTGAAGATATTGCACTAACAGTCAATGTTGGCGATATTCTCAATGATAAGATTCCGCCCCAGCGCAGGTCCCAACTGAAGGGTCGGATTATTCTTGTTGGTATAGCCGGTCCAATTAATACCAGTAGTGATTACTGGCTCACCCCTTACAGTGCCAGTCAGTCCCTGAGCGAGAAGCGAACACCAGGAGTGGTGATTCAAGGACATATGGTAAGTCAAATCCTGAGTGCGGTTCTGGATAATCGACCTTTGTTGTGGGTTTGGTCAGAATGGGGAGAAGTGCTGTGGATTTGGGGTTGGTCTGTGGTAGGAAGTGTAATTGGTTTGGTAATGGGATTCCGCTCAGGCCAGGCTAGGGGTATGCATTTCCTAAGTGGCTTGGTAATCTCGACGGGAGTGGCACTTGGTGCTTTGTATGGCATTTGTTATCTGTTTATTTTGCAAGGGGGTTGGATACCGCTGGTGCCATCAGCAATGGTATTGGTGCTTACTTCGGTGGGTATGGTTTTGGTAGTACGTTATACACCATGTTCCAATCAGATGTGAAACTAGGATTGATGCAAAAAGGGAACTTCTGAGACCCAGCCAGCATCTTCCTTGGCAAAAGCATCGGAGTTGACAATGGTTAAAATTAAACTGCTTTATGGGATTGCGTTTGCTCTGACGACTCTCACTAGCTACCCAGCACAAGCGCAATTGATGGAATCCACTGGCAATAGGGCTGAATCTATAGCAGTAGAGTTTAAACAGCCAGATTATTCAGGTGATGCGCCGAGCGGACGTAGGCGAGGTACAGGTAATCGTGGATATTGTCCTATGGCTGTTTCTGAAATGGGAGGAAACCTTAGGATGACTCCTGTGATCGCTAAAGATAGTAGGGGATTGACAGTTAATGAGTCTCCGACTATCTGGGTTCATGTTTCCTATCAATCTGAACCTATTGAGAGGGGGCTTTCTGGGGAATTTTCCTTGCAGGATTCAAAAACTAACACCAAGCTTGCTCCAAAATATCTCCCTGTTACTTTGCCAAGTCGGTCTGGTGTGTTTAGCATACCTCTTCCGTACTCCTTAGAGGTTGGTAAGTGGTATCGCTGGTATCTGATCCTTGATTGTAATTCCCCAGATTCGTTTGACAATGACTCGTTTTTGTTTATCGAAGGATTTTTGAAACGGGTTGAATTGCCAGAGTTTAAGCATCAGTTAGATAATAAAACCTCACAGAAGCTAATTACAGTTTATGCTCAAAATGGCATTTGGTATGATGCCTTGAATGAATCAGCTAAACTTCGTTGTAGTAATCCACAAAATTCTACTTTTGCTGAGGCTTGGTCCCGATTGTTGAAAGCGGTTGAATTGGAAGAAATTGCCCAGGAAAGTTTGATCTGTCGGGAGTCGTTGAGTTTAACTACAAGGGAGTAGGGAGTCGGGAGTCGGGAACAGGGAGCAGGGAACAGGGAATAGGGTTTGATGGGTTTTTTATGTAAAGCTATCAGCTATCAGCTATCAGTCATCAGCTATCAGTCATCAGCTATCAGTCATCACTCATCAGCTATCAGTCATCAGCCAAAGGCCAACGGCTGACCGCTGACCGCTGACCGCTGACGGCTAAATGGTTACTTTTTTATAAGTATCTAATTGAAATGCATAACAGCTTAGGCGATCACTTTAAAGTCAGAAATCGTCTCAATCCATACCCGTGCTCCACACTTTAGGGGTTCATCTGGGCGATACATCACCCGACAGGGGCCATTGACTTCGACCGTATGACCGTAAGTGTTTTTAGAGCCGCGTTTTACGGTAATCACGGGATTGCGTTCGCCAGTGTTGTGATTTTGGCGAATCACTTTTTGATTAACGTGGATGACAGCTTTAGTGTAATTTGTGCGCTTTGACCAATTCCGCTTTGGTCCGCGAGTACCAGGGGTGACCACTGGCATGCCATCAAATAAGGGAATTACCCAAGTTCTACCGACCTTATAAGCACCTTTGACTCTGCCCTTGCTCAACAGGAAACGGACGCGAGTGGCAGAGATACCTAGTAATTCAGCGGCTTGTGCGGTAGAAATCATCATGGCGGTAAAACCATTGCTTTAACGATATTGTGATTTTAACACAATTTTTTAAAAGATGCAAGGGTTGGGTGGAAAATATGATTAGAGTGGTAAGGGTGGTTCAAAACTATTGCAGCGATGCAGCGCGGTCTTGGGAAGGCAGCGCGGTCTTGGGGGTCTCCCCCATGAGCGACTGCATCAAGACATTGTCGCAAGTCTTTGGTTGGTGCGTTACGGGGCGGCTTCAGGCGCGAAGAAGTTGAACATGAAGGCAAGCCCGCCCCTAACACACCCTACGCAACATCTCCCCGATTCCCGATTCCCGATTCCCGATTCCCGATTCCCGATTCCCGATTCCCTACTCCCTACTCCCTACTCCCTACTCCCTACTCCCTGTTCCCTCATCACAATAAAAAAATTCGGTCAAGTTCTGGTTAATTCCAATCCTTGACCGAATTATTTGTTGTAATAGTCAAAAACCCTAGGGTTCTTGACTATGTCTTCACCAATTCATCAGGAAATTATCCCGATCAACAACATACTAACTTAGGTTTCAGACTTCAGACTTCGTACTTTCTCCTTTTCTCCTAAGTTTTGACCTGTCGCCAGCGATGCAGCGCGGTCTTGGGGGTTTCCCCCATCAGCGACTGCATCAAGACAGGGATTGGCATCCCTGGCAATTTGCTATCTTAATCTAGCAACAGATGTCGAATCAATATACTGATCACCTCACCAGAATTTCCGATAGGTTGAGGAGTGCTCCACTCATCAACTTGGGCGTAGCCACGGCTATAAAGGCTATAGATTGTGACCCGCACAATTTTGGGAGAACCGATCAATATATGTTTGATTTGCTTCCGTCCTGGCTGGGGTTTGCCAAATGAGTCAGGGAGATTAGGATTGTTGGGGTTATACTCGAAATTTGGGAGAAAGTTTTCGATGTCCATAATGTTTTTTGTTGTTGTATTGGTGACATTTTGATGGTAATAAATAATTATTTAATTTGTCAAGTAATTTTTGATTTTTTTTGCAAAAGGGGGTATATAATAAATTTTTTTTGCTTAATTTTGTATTAGCGATCGCGTAGCATAGCCTACGGCAAATCCCTTAGTGCATCAGAGCATTACATTTAATTTTAAAGGTTAATTTTGCGATAGTATTTAAGTTTAGATCGTAATCTTGGGATAGTATTTAAATTGATAAGATATTTATGGGTTCCCGTAGCGGCTCCTAGATACCATCTCTTTCTATGCCATTGACTTGCTGGATCCCCCCCAGCCCCCCTTATCAAAGCTATCCATTAGGCAAAAGTAGTCGAAACAGTGATAGAGACTAGGACGTAGAAGCAAGTTGTGAACCTTCAAACAAATGGTAAAAGGTAGAAAGCCCTCGCCAGAGAGTTTTCAAGCCAGGTTCGCC